>NZ_CP193665.1:1980000-2153473 GCF_051106265.1 Streptococcus sp. KHUD_015 | reverse complement strand
AATGGTCAATCTCTCAAATATTAATACAAGTGATGTTAGAAGACTGAATATTCCAAGTAATGTAACATCTGGTGTAGTTGTTCGTTCTGTGCAGAGCAATATGCCTGCCAATGGTCACCTTGAAAAATACGATGTTATTACAAAAGTAGATGACAAGGAGATTGCTTCATCAACAGACTTACAAAGTGCTCTTTACAATCATTCTATCGGAGACACCATTAAGATCACTTACTATCGCAACGGTAAAGAAGAAACTACATCTATTAAACTTGACAAGAGTTCAGGTGATTTAGAATCTTAATTGACATCTATGTAAAGAAAGCTTTACATAAGAGAAAAGATGTGTTAGTGTAGAATCATGGAAAAATTTGAAATGATTTCTATCACGGATATACAAAAAAATCCCTATCAACCTCGAAAAGAATTTGATGGAGAAAAACTAGATGAACTAGCACAGTCTATCAAAGAAAATGGTATCATTCAACCGATTATTGTTCGTCAATCTCCTGTAATTGGTTATGAAATCCTTGCAGGTGAGAGACGCTATCGGGCTTCACTTTTAGCTGGGCTAAAGTCTATCCCAGCTGTTGTTAAGCAACTCTCAGACCAAGAGATGATGATACAGTCTATCATTGAAAATTTACAGAGAGAAAATTTAAATCCAATAGAAGAAGCACGCGCCTATGAATCTCTTGTAGATAAAGGATTTACTCATGCTGAAATTGCAGATAAAATGGGCAAGTCTCGTCCTTATATCAGCAACTCCATTCGTTTACTTTCCTTGCCAGAACAGATCCTCTCAGAAGTAGAAAATGGCAAACTATCACAAGCACATGCGCGTTCTCTAGTTGGGTTGAATAAGGAACAACAAGACTATTTCTTTCAACGAATCATAGAGGAAGACATTTCTGTAAGAAAGTTAGAAGCTCTTCTGACAGAGAAAAAACAAAAGAAACAGCAAAAAAATGATTATTTCATACAAAATGAAGAGGAACAGTTAAAAAAACTAATCGGATTAGATATTGAAATCAAACTGTCTAAAAAAGATAGTGGAAAAATCATTATTTCTTTTTCAAATCAAGAAGAATACAGTAGAATTATCAACAGCCTGAAATAAGGCTGTTCTTTTATTTTTTTATCTCACAAGGTTATCCACTATTTTTTTAAGTAAAAATCTTAATAAATCAAAAGTTTTTAGCTTTATCCCCAACCTGTGGATAAAGTTTGATAACATTGTGGATTATTTTTCACAGCTTGTGGAAAATTCTTTCTATCTATGGTAAAATAAGTCTAGCATTAAACTTTTAAACAAATAGTAAAGGAGGAGAACGGATTGAAAGAAAAACAATTTTGGAATCGTATATTAGAATTTGCACAAGAAAGACTCACTCGATCCATGTATGATTTCTATGCTATCCAAGCTGAACTCGTCAAGGTAGAAGAAAATATTGCCACTATATTTCTACCTCGCTCTGAAATGGAAATGGTCTGGGAAAAACAACTAAAAGATATTATTGTAGTAGCTGGTTTTGAAGTTTATGACGCTGAAATAACTCCCCACTATATTTTCACCAAACCTCAAGATACGACTATCTCACAAGTTAAAGAAGATATAAATTCAACTCTTTATGACTATAGTCCAAAGTTAGCATCTATTCCTTATTCGGATACGGGATTAAAAGAAAGGTACACCTTTGATAACTTTATTCAAGGGGATGGAAATGTTTGGGCAGTATCAGCCGCCTTGGCTGTCTCTGAAGATTTGGCTCTGACCTATAATCCTCTTTTTATCTATGGAGGACCTGGGCTTGGAAAGACTCACTTATTAAACGCTATTGGAAATGAAATTCTAAAAAACATTCCTGATGCGCGTGTTAAATATATCCCTGCTGAGAGCTTTATTAATGACTTTCTTGATCACCTAAGACTTGGGGAGATGGAAAAGTTTAAAAAGACCTATCGTAGCCTTGATCTTTTATTGATTGATGATATACAATCTCTAAGTGGTAAAAAAGTTGCAACACAAGAAGAATTTTTCAATACCTTTAATGCATTGCACGACAAGCAAAAACAGATTGTCCTAACGAGTGATCGAAGTCCAAAACATCTAGAAGGGCTCGAGGAGAGGCTTGTCACGCGCTTTAGTTGGGGATTAACACAAACTATCACACCCCCTGACTTTGAAACACGTATTGCCATTTTACAAAGTAAAACGGAACATTTAGGCTACAATTTCCAAAGTGATACTCTAGAATACCTAGCTGGACAATTTGATTCAAATGTTCGAGATCTTGAGGGAGCCATCAACGACATCACTTTAATTGCCAAAGTAAAAAAAATCAAGGATATCACTATTGATATTGCTGCAGAAGCTATTAGAGCTCGTAAACAGGATGTTAGCCAAATGCTCGTCATCCCAATTGACAAAATCCAAAATGAAGTTGGTAACTTCTATGGAGTTAGTGTCAAAGAAATGAAGGGAAGCAGACGCCTTCAACATATTGTTTTAGCCCGTCAAGTAGCCATGTATTTATCTAGAGAACTAACAGATAATAGTCTTCCAAAAATTGGGAAGGAATTTGGTGGAAAAGATCATACAACAGTCATTCACGCCCATGCAAAAATTAAATCTTTGATTGATGAAGACGATAATTTACGTTTAGAAATTGAATCAATCAAAAAGAAAATAAAATAACTTGTGGATAACTTTCGCTTTTTTATCTTTTTTATCCACATTTTTTAAACAAGGCAAAAAACTTGGTATGCCTTACTTTTAGTCTGTTTTCCACAGATTTCACAGACTCTATTATTACTATTATCCTTCTAATATTAAAATAAATAAAGGAGAATCCATGATTCATTTTTCAATTAATAAAAATTTATTTCTACAAGCATTAAACACTACTAAGAGAGCTATTAGTTCTAAAAATGCCATTCCTATTTTATCAACCGTAAAAATTGACGTGACCAATGAAGGTGTTACTTTAATTGGTTCAAATGGTCAAATTTCAATTGAAAATTTTATTTCTCAAAAAAATGAAGATGCTGGTTTGTTAATTACTTCTTTAGGTTCTATCCTTCTTGAAGCTTCTTTCTTCATCAATGTGGTATCTAGTCTACCTGATGTGACTCTTGATTTTAAAGAAATTGAACAAAATCAAATTGTTTTAACCAGTGGAAAATCAGAAATTACCCTAAAAGGAAAAGATAGCGAACAGTACCCACGAATCCAAGAAATTTCAGCAAGCACTCCTTTGGTTCTTGAAACAAAATTACTCAAGAAAATTATCAATGAAACAGCCTTTGCTGCAAGTACACAAGAGAGTCGTCCGATTTTAACAGGTGTTCATTTTGTATTGAGCCAACACAAGGAGCTAAAAACAGTTGCAACAGACTCGCATCGTCTAAGTCAGAAAAAATTAACGCTTGAGAAAAATAGTGATGATTTTGATGTTGTCATTCCTAGCCGTTCTCTACGCGAATTTTCAGCGGTATTTACAGATGATATCGAAACTGTAGAGATTTTCTTTGCCAATAACCAAATTCTCTTTAGAAGCGAAAATATTAGCTTCTATACTCGTCTCCTAGAAGGAAACTATCCTGATACAGATCGCTTGATTCCAACAGACTTTAACACTACTATTACTTTTGATGTTGTAAACTTACGACAATCAATGGAACGTGCTCGTCTTTTGTCAAGTGCTACTCAAAATGGTACTGTGAAACTTGAAATAAAAGATGGGGTTGTTAGCGCCCATGTTCACTCTCCAGAAGTTGGTAAAGTAAACGAAGAAATTGATACTGATCAGGTGACTGGTGAAGATTTGACCATTAGTTTCAATCCAACTTATTTGATTGATTCTCTTAAAGCTTTAAATAGCGAAAAGGTGACCATTAGCTTTATCTCAGCTGTTCGTCCATTTACTCTTGTGCCAGCAGACACTGATGAGGACTTCATGCAGCTTATTACACCAGTTCGTACAAATTAAGTGAAAGAGGTTGAGCCTGGCTCGCCTCTTTTATGATATAATCAAAAAAGAAAAGGAGAGTAGTATGTATCAAGTTGGAAATTTTGTTGAAATGAAAAAACCACATGCTTGCACCATCAAGTCAACAGGTAAAAAAGCAAATCGTTGGGAAATTACACGTGTAGGGGCAGATATAAAAATAAAGTGCAGTAATTGTGACCATGTTGTCATGATGGGACGCTATGATTTTGATCGAAAAATGAATAGAATTATTGATTGAGAACCCTGAGTTAGAGGGTTAGCAAGTTTTGCCTTTTTGTGTTATAATATTAGGGATTGAAATGAAAACGGAGAATGAGAAAATATGGCTTTAACAGCAGGTATCGTTGGTTTGCCAAACGTTGGTAAATCAACACTATTTAATGCAATTACAAAAGCAGGAGCAGAGGCGGCAAACTACCCATTTGCGACGATTGATCCAAATGTTGGAATGGTAGAAGTTCCAGATGAACGCCTACAAAAACTAACTGAAATGATTACTCCTAAAAAGACAGTTCCCACAACTTTTGAATTTACAGATATTGCAGGAATTGTAAAAGGAGCTTCAAAAGGAGAAGGACTGGGGAACAAATTCTTGGCTAATATCCGTGAAGTAGATGCGATTGTTCACGTAGTTCGTGCTTTTGATGATGAAAATGTCATGCGCGAGCAAGGACGTGAAGATGCATTTGTGGATCCACTTGCAGATATTGATACAATTAACCTAGAATTGATTCTTGCTGACTTAGAATCAGTTAATAAACGCTATGCGCGTGTAGAAAAGATGGCACGTACGCAAAAAGATAAAGAATCAGTAGCAGAGTTTAATGTTCTTCAAAAGATTAAACCAGTCCTTGAAGATGGAAAATCAGCTCGTACCATCGAATTTACAGATGAAGAACAAAAAGTTGTCAAAGGTCTCTTCCTGTTGACGACTAAACCAGTGCTCTATGTTGCTAATGTCGATGAGGATGTAGTTTCAGATCCAGATTCTATCGACTATGTCAAACAAATTCGTGAATTCGCAGCGACAGAAAATGCAGAGGTAGTAGTAATTTCAGCGCGTGCTGAAGAAGAAATTTCTGAATTGGACGATGAAGATAAAAAAGAGTTTCTTGAAGCCATTGGTTTGACAGAATCAGGCGTTGACAAGTTGACTCGTGCAGCTTACCACTTGCTTGGATTGGGAACTTATTTTACAGCTGGTGAAAAAGAAGTTCGCGCTTGGACATTCAAACGTGGTATGAAGGCTCCTCAAGCAGCTGGTATTATCCATTCAGACTTTGAAAAAGGATTTATTCGTGCGGTAACCATGTCATATGAGGATCTAGTGAAATACGGATCTGAAAAGGCCGTAAAAGAAGCTGGACGTTTACGTGAAGAAGGTAAAGAATATATCGTTCAAGACGGCGATATCATGGAATTCCGCTTTAATGTTTAAAAATTTAATAAATAGTGTCAATTAGGTTGGAAAAAAATTCCAACCCTTTTGGCTTTTGAAAGGAAAATAAATGACCAAATTACTTGTAGGATTGGGAAATCCAGGAGATAAATATTTTGAAACAAAACACAATGTTGGTTTTATGTTGATTGACCAACTAGCGAAGAAACAGAATGTCACTTTTACACACGATAAGATATTTCAAGCTGAACTAACATCCTTTTTCCTAAATGGAGAAAAAATTTATCTGGTTAAACCAACGACCTTTATGAATGAAAGTGGAAAAGCGGTTCATGCTTTATTGACTTACTATGGTTTGGATATTGAAGATTTACTCGTCATTTACGACGACCTTGACATGGAAGTTGGGAAAATTCGTTTAAGAGCAAAAGGATCAGCAGGTGGTCATAATGGTATCAAGTCTATTATTCAACATATAGGGACTCAGGCCTTTAATCGTGTTAAGATTGGAATTGGAAGACCCAAAAACGGCATGTCAGTTGTTAATCATGTTTTAAGTAAGTTTGACAAGGATGATTATATCGGTATTTTACAGTCTATTGACAAGGTTGACGATGCTGTAAATTATTATTTACAAGAGAAAAACTTTGAAAAAATGATGCAGAGGTATAACGGATAAATGGTGACCTTATTAGAGTTGTTCTCAGAAAATGATCAGATCAAAAAATGGCATCAAAATCTGATAGAGAAAAAAAGACAATTAATGTTAGGTTTGTCAACTTCTACAAAAGCTTTAGCCATCGCTAGTAGTTTGAAGAAAGAAGATAAGATTGTTTTATTGACATCAACTTATGGAGAAGCAGAAGGGATTATTAGTGATCTTATTTCTATCTTAGGTGAGGAATTTGTCTATCCATTTTTGGTAGATGATTCACCTATGGTCGAGTTTTTAATGTCTTCACAAGAAAAAAATATCTCACGGGTTGAAGCTTTGCGTTTTTTGAGTGATCCGTCTAAGAAAGGGATCTTAGTTTGTAATATTGCAGCAAGTCGACTGATTTTACCCTCTTCAACTGTATTTAAAGAAAGTATTATAAAAATTGCAGTTGGTGAAGAATATGACCAACATGCGCTTATCCATCAGTTAAAGGAAATTGGTTATCGAAAGGTTACACAAGTACAAACTCAAGGAGAATTTAGTCTTCGAGGAGATATTTTAGATATTTTTGAAATATCTCAGTTAGAACCTTGCCGAATTGAGTTTTTTGGTGATGAGGTAGATGGAATTCGTACTTTTGAAGTCGAAACACAATTATCGAAAGAAAATCAGTCAGAACTCATCATCTTTCCAGCTAGTGATATTCTCATAAGAGAAGAAGATTATCAACGAGGTCAGTTGACTTTAGAAAAACAAATTTTGAAGACTCTATCGCCGATTTTGAAATCTTATCTAGAAGAAATTCTTTCAAGTTTTCATCAAAAACAAAGTCATGCAGATTCTAGGAAATTTTTATCTTTGTGTTATGAGAAATCATGTACTGTATTTGATTATATTGAAAAAGACATACCAATATTCTTTGATGATTATCAGAAATTGATGAATCAGTATGAAGTATTTGAAAGAGAGTTAGCGCAATACTTTACAGAAGAGTTACAGAGCGGTAAAGCATTTTCTGAGATGCAGTATTTTGCAGATACTGAGAAAATCTATAAAAAACAAAGTCCAGTGACCTTTTTTTCTAATCTGCAAAAGGGTTTAGGAAATCTCAAGTTTGACCAAATTTATCAATTTAATCAATATCCCATGCAGGAGTTTTTCAATCAATTTTCTTTTCTAAAAGAAGAAATTGAGCGATACAAAAAAATGGATTATACTATTATCCTGCAGTCTAGCAATTCAATGGGAAGTAAAACATTAGAGGATGTTTTAGAGGAATACCAGATTAAATTGGATTCCAAAAATAAGTCAAGCATTTGTAAAGAATCTGTAAACTTAATCGAGGGGAATCTCAGACATGGTTTTCATTTTGTAGATGAAAAGGTTTTATTGATAACTGAACATGAGATTTTTCAAAAGAAATTGAAACGTCGTTTTCGAAGACAACATGTTTCGAATGCAGAGAGATTAAAAGATTACAATGAACTTGAAAAAGGGGACTACGTTGTCCATCATATCCATGGGATTGGTCAATATTTAGGAATTGAAACCATTGAAATCAAAGGGATTCACCGTGATTATGTTAGTGTTCAATACCAAAATGGTGATCAAATTTCTATCCCAGTAGAACAGATTCAGTTACTGTCTAAATATATTTCAAGTGATGGGAAAGCTCCTAAACTCAATAAATTAAATGATGGTCATTTCAAAAAGGCCAAGCAAAAGGTTAAGAATCAGGTAGAGGATATAGCTGACGATTTAATCAAACTTTATTCTGAACGCAGCCAGTTGAAAGGTTTTGCTTTCTCAGCTGATGATGAGGATCAACATGCTTTTGATGATGCCTTCCCTTATGTTGAAACGGATGATCAACTTCGTAGTGTTGAGGAAATAAAGAGAGATATGCAGGCTTCTCAACCAATGGATCGACTTTTAGTTGGGGATGTTGGTTTTGGAAAGACTGAAGTTGCTATGCGTGCAGCCTTTAAGGCAGTCAATGATCACAAACAAGTTGTCGTCCTAGTTCCGACGACGGTTTTAGCGCAACAGCACTATACGAATTTTAAGGAACGATTCCAAAATTTTGCAGTTAATATTGATGTGTTGAGTCGCTTTAGAAGTAAAAAAGAGCAGACTGAAACACTTGAAAAATTGAAAAACGGTCAAGTTGATATTTTGATTGGAACACATCGTGTTTTGTCAAAAGATGTTGTGTTTGCTGATTTGGGCTTGATGATTATTGATGAGGAACAGCGATTTGGTGTCAAGCATAAGGAAACTTTGAAAGAATTGAAGAAACAAGTGGATGTTCTAACTTTGACAGCTACGCCAATCCCTCGTACCCTCCATATGTCTATGTTGGGAATCAGAGATTTGTCTGTTATTGAAACTCCGCCGACTAATCGCTATCCTGTTCAGACCTATGTTTTGGAAAAAAATGATAGTGTCATTCGTGATGCTGTTTTGCGTGAAATGGAGCGTGGAGGTCAAGTTTACTATCTTTACAATAAAGTTGACACAATTGATCAGAAGGTTTCAGAATTACAGGAGTTGATTCCAGAAGCTTCGATTGGTTATGTTCATGGTCGAATGAGTGAAATCCAGTTGGAAAATACTCTACTAGACTTTATTGAGGGACAATACGATATCTTGGTGACGACTACCATTATCGAGACAGGCGTGGACATTCCAAATGCTAATACCTTGTTTATCGAAAATGCAGACCATATGGGCTTGTCAACCTTGTATCAGTTAAGAGGAAGAGTTGGTCGTAGTAATCGTATTGCTTATGCTTATCTCATGTATCGTCCAGAAAAATCAATCAGTGAAGTTTCTGAAAAGAGATTAGAAGCTATCAAAGGATTTACAGAATTGGGCTCGGGATTTAAGATTGCAATGCGAGATCTTTCGATTCGTGGAGCAGGAAATCTTTTAGGAAAGTCTCAGTCTGGTTTCATTGATTCTGTTGGTTTTGAATTGTATTCGCAGTTACTAGAGGAAGCTATTGCTAAACGACATGGTAATGGGAACACAAGAACCAAAGGGAATGCCGAATTGATTTTACAAATTGATGCCTATATTCCTGATACTTATATTTCTGACCAGAGACATAAAATAGAAATTTACAAGAAAATTCGTCAAATTGACAACCGTGTCAATTATGAAGAGTTACAAGAGGAGTTGATAGACCGTTTTGGAGAATACCCAGACGTGGTAGCCTATCTTTTAGAGATTGGTTTGGTCAAGTCTTATTTTGACAAGGTTTTTGTTCAACGTGTGGAAAGAAAAGAGAATAAGATTACAGTTCAATTTGAAAAAGTCACTCAACGACTGTTTTTAGCTCAAGATTATTTTAAAGCTTTATCCGCAACAAACATAAAAGCAGCAATAGCTGAGAATAAGGGATTAATGGAAGTCGTATTTGATGTCCGAAACAAGAAGGACTATGAAATTTTAGAAGGTCTGCTCATTTTTGGAGAAAGTTTATTAGAGATAAAAGAGTCTAAGAAAGAAAATTCCATTTGATATTTTTCTTCTATAAAATAGATAAAAATGGTACAATAATAAGTTGAGGTAATAAAAATGAGATTAGACAAATATTTAAAAGTATCACGAATTATCAAGCGTCGTACAGTCGCAAAAGAAGTAGCAGATAAAGGCAGAATCAAGGTAAATGGAATCTTGGCCAAAAGTTCAACGGATTTGAAAGTTAATGACCAAGTTGAAATTCGTTTTGGAAATAAGTTGCTACTTGTAAAAGTACTAGAGATGAAAGATAGTACAAAAAAAGAAGATGCAGCAGTCATGTATGAAATTATCAGTGAAACAAGGGTAGAAGAAAATGTCTAAGAATATTGTACAATTAAACAATTCTTTTATCCAAAATGAATACCAACGTCGTCGCTACCTGGTGAAAGAACGACAAAAACGGAATCGTTTTATGGGGTGGGTATTGATTTTGATTATGCTATTATTTATTTTGCCAACTTTTAATTTAGCGCAGAGCTATCAGCAATTACTCCAAAGACGTCAGCAATTAGCAGACTTGCAAACTCAGTATCAAACTTTGAGTGATGAAAAGGATAAGGAGACAGCATTTGCTACCAAGTTGAAAGACGAGGATTATGCTGCCAAATATACACGAGCGAAGTATTATTATTCTAAGAATCGGGAAGCTGTTTATACGATTCCTGACTTGCTCCCAAGGTGATAAAATGGAAAATTTATTAGACGTAATTGAGCAATTTTTGAGTTTATCAGATGAAAAGCTGGAAGAGTTGGCTGATAAAAATCAAATATTGCGTTTACAAGAAGAAAAGGAAAGGAAGAATGCGTAAATTCTTAATTATTTTGTTGCTACCGAGTTTTTTGACTATTTCAAAAGCTGTTAGCACGGAAAAAGAAGTCGTCTATACTTCGAAAGAAATTTATTACCTTTCACAATCTGACTTTGGTATTTATTTTAGAGAAAAGCTAAGTTCTCCCATGGTTTATGGAGAAGTTCCTGTCTATGCGAATGAAGATTTGGTGGTGGAATCTGGAAAATTGACTCCCCAAACAAGTTTTCAAATAACCGAGTGGCGCTTAAATAAACAAGGGATTCCGGTATTTAAGCTATCCAACCATCAATTTATAGCTGCGGACAAACGATTTTTATATGATCAATCAGAGGTAACTCCTACAATAAAAAAAGTATGGTTAGAATCTGATTTTAAACTATACAATAGTCCTTATGATTTAAAAGAAGAGAAATCATCCTTATCAGCTTATTCGCAAGTATCAATTGACAAGACCATGTTTGTAGAAGGAAGAGAATTTCTACATATTGATCAGGCTGGATGGGTAGCTAAAGAATCAACTTCTGAAGAAGATAATCGGATGAGTAAAGTTCAAGAAATGTTATCTGAAAAATATCAGAAGGATTCATTCTCTATTTATGTTAAGCAACTGACTACTGGAAAAGAAGCTGGTATCAATCAAGATGAAAAGATGTATGCAGCTAGTGTTTTAAAACTACCTTATCTCTATTATGCACAAGAAAAAATAAATGAGGGTTTTTATCAGTTAGATACGACTGTAAAATACGTATCTGTAGTCAATGATTTTCCAGGTTCCTATAAACCAGAGGGAAGTGGGAGTCTTCCTAAAAAAGAGGATAATAAAGAATATTCTCTAAAAGATTTAATTACGAAAGTATCAAAAGAATCTGATAATGTAGCTCATAATCTATTGGGATATTACATTTCAAACCAATCGGATGCAACATTTAAGTCCAATATGTCTGCTATTATGGGAGATGATTGGGATCCAAAAGAAAAATTGATTTCTTCTAAAATGGCTGGGAAAGTCATGGAAGCTATTTATAATCAAAATGGATTTGTATTGGAGTCTTTGACTAAAACAAATTTTGATAATGAGCGAATTACCAAAGGTGTTTCTGTGAAGGTAGCTCATAAAATTGGAGATGCGGACGAATTTAAGCATGATACGGGTGTTGTCTACGCAGATTCTCCATTTATTCTTTCTATTTTCACTAAAAATTCTGATTATGATACAATTTCTCAGATAGCCAAGGATGTTTATGAGGTTCTAAAATGAGAGAACAAGATTTTTTAAATCATTTTCTCAAGAAGGGATATTTCAAAAAGCATACTAAGGTGGTGCTAGCTCTTTCTGGTGGGTTAGATTCTATGTTTCTATTTAAGGTATTATCTACTTATCAAAAAGAGTTAGAAATTGAATTGATTCTAGCCCATGTGAATCATAAGCAGAGAGTAGAATCAGATTGGGAAGAAAAGGAAATAAGGAAGTTGGCTGCTGAAGCAGAGCTTCCTATTTATATCAGCAATTTTTCAGGAGAATTTTCAGAAGCGCGGGCTCGACATTTTCGTTATGATTTTTTTCAAGAGGTCATGAAAAAGACTGGTGCGACAGCCTTGGTCACTGCCCACCATGCTGATGACCAGGTGGAAACGATTTTGATGCGATTGATTCGAGGTACTCGTTTGCGCTATCTATCAGGAATTAAGGAGAAGCAAGTAGTCAGAGAGATAGAAATGATTCGGCCCTTCTTGCATTTTCAGAAAAAAGACTTTCCACAAATTTTTCACTTTGAAGATACATCAAATAAGGAAAATCATTATTTTCGAAATCGTATTCGAAACTCTTATTTACCAGAATTAGAAAAAGAAAATCCTCGATTTAGGAATGCAATCTTAAGTATCGGAAATGAAATTTTAGATTATGACTTAGCCATAGCTGAATTATCAAAGAATATTGATGTAGAAAATTTAGAGCAGCTATTGTCTTACTCTGAGTCTACACAAAGAGTTTTACTTCAAACTTATCTGAATCGTTTTCCAGATTTGAATCTTACAAAAGCTCAGTTTGAAGAAGTTCGGCAAATTTTAAAGACTAAAAGCCAGTATCGTCATCCACTTAAAAATGGTTATGAATTAGTAAAAGAGTATCAACAGTTTCGGATTTGTAAAATCAGTCCTCAGTCTGATGAAAAGGAAGATGAACTTGTGTTACACTATCAAAATCAGGTATCTTACCAAGGTTATTTATTTTCCTTTGGACTTCCTTTAGAAGGTGAATTAATTCAGCAGGTACCTGTTTCACGGGAAACATCCATACACATTCGTCATCGAAAACCAGGAGATATTTTGATTCAAAATGGACATAGAAAAAAACTCAGACGTCTATTTATCGATTTGAAAATCCCTATGGAAAAGCGAAAATCTGCTCTTATTATTGAGCAATTTGGTGAAATTGTTTCAATTTTGGGAATTGCGACCAGTAATTTGAGTAAAAACACGAAAAATGATATAATGAACACTGTACTTTATATAGAAAAAATAGATAGGTAAAAAAATGTTAGAAAACGATATTAAAAAAATCCTCGTTTCACACGATGAAATTACAGAAGCGGCTAAAAAATTAGGTGCCCAACTAACTAAAGACTATGCAGGAAAAAATCCGATTTTAATTGGAATTTTAAAAGGATCTATTCCTTTTATGGCTGAATTGGTCAAACATATTGATACACATATTGAAATGGACTTCATGATGGTTTCTAGCTATCATGGTGGAACAGCAAGTAGTGGTGTCATTAATATCAAGCAAGATGTGACTCAAGATATCAAAGGAAGACATGTTCTGTTTGTAGAAGATATCATTGATACAGGTCAAACTTTGAAGAATTTGCGAGATATGTTTATTGAAAGAGAAGCAGCTTCTGTTAACATTGCAACCTTGTTGGATAAACCAGAAGGACGTGTTGTAGAAATTGAGGCAGACTATACCTGCTTTACTATCCCAAATGAGTTTGTAGTAGGTTATGGTTTAGACTACAAAGAAAACTATCGTAACCTTCCTTATGTTGGAGTATTGAAAGAAGAAGTATATTCAAATTAGAAAGAACAATTTTTAATGAAAAAACAAAATAATGGTTTAATTAAAAATCCTTTTCTATGGTTATTACTTATTTTTTTCCTAGTTACAAGTTACCAGTATTTTAGTACAGGTAGTGTTGCAGGGAAAAGTGAGCAAATTAATTATACAGAATTGGTAAAAGAAATTACCGATGACAATGTAAAAGAATTGACTTACCAACCAAATGGCAGTGTTATCGAAGTTTCAGGTGTTTATAAAAATCCTAAAACAAGTAAAGAAGAAACAGGCATTCAGTTCTTTTCTCCTTCTGCTACAACAGTAGAGAAATTTTCAAGTATTATTCTTCCTTCAGATACTACAGTATCAGAATTGCAAAAACTTGCTTCTGACCATAAAGCGGAAGTAACTATTAAGCATGAAAGTTCAAGTGGTATGTGGATTAATATTCTTGTATCCATTGTGCCATTCGGTATTCTTTTCTTCTTCCTATTCTCTATGATGGGAAATATGGGAGGAAATAATAGCCGTAACCCGATGAGTTTTGGACGTAGTAAGGCTAAAGCTGCAAATAAAGAAGATATTAAAGTAAGATTTTCAGATGTTGCTGGAGCTGAGGAAGAAAAACAAGAACTAGTTGAAGTTGTTGAATTCTTAAAAGATCCAAAACGATTTACAAAACTTGGAGCCCGTATTCCAGCAGGTGTTCTTTTGGAGGGACCTCCGGGGACAGGTAAGACATTACTTGCTAAAGCAGTTGCTGGAGAGGCAGGTGTTCCATTCTTTAGTATCTCAGGTTCTGACTTTGTAGAAATGTTTGTCGGAGTTGGAGCTAGTCGTGTTCGTTCTCTTTTTGAAGATGCCAAAAAAGCAGCACCAGCTATTATCTTTATCGATGAAATTGATGCTGTCGGACGTCAACGTGGAGTTGGTCTTGGCGGAGGTAATGACGAACGTGAACAAACCTTGAACCAACTCTTGATTGAGATGGATGGTTTTGAGGGAAATGAAGGAATTATCGTCATAGCTGCTACAAACCGTTCAGATGTACTTGACCCTGCCCTTTTGCGTCCAGGACGTTTTGATAGAAAAGTATTGGTTGGCCGTCCTGATGTTAAAGGTCGTGAAGCAATCTTGAAAGTTCATGCTAAGAACAAGCCTTTAGCAGAAGATGTAGATTTGAAATTAGTTGCTCAACAAACTCCAGGTTTTGTTGGTGCTGATTTAGAGAATGTCTTGAATGAAGCGGCTTTAGTTGCTGCTCGTCGCAATAAATCGATAATTGATGCCTCAGATATTGATGAAGCAGAAGATAGAGTTATTGCTGGACCTTCTAAGAAAGATAAGACTGTTTCACAAAAAGAACGTGAATTAGTTGCCTATCATGAGGCAGGACATACCATTGTTGGTCTAGTTTTGTCGAATGCCCGTGTTGTACATAAAGTTACTATCGTACCACGTGGACGTGCAGGCGGTTATATGATTGCACTTCCTAAGGAAGACCAAATGCTTCTATCTAAAGAAGATATGAAAGAGCAATTGGCTGGCTTAATGGGTGGACGTGTAGCTGAAGAAATTATCTTTAATGTCCAAACTACAGGAGCTTCAAACGACTTTGAACAAGCTACACAAATGGCGCGTGCAATGGTTACAGAGTACGGTATGAGTGAAAAACTTGGTCCAGTTCAATATGAAGGAAATCATGCCATGTTTGGTGCACAAAGCCCTCAAAAATCAATTTCAGAACAAACAGCTTATGAAATTGACGAAGAAGTTCGTTCATTACTGAATGAAGCACGAAATAAAGCTGCTGAAATTATTCAGTCAAATCGTGAAACTCACAAGTTGATTGCAGAAGCATTATTGAAATACGAAACATTGGATAGTACACAAATTAAGTCTCTTTACGAAACAGGAAAGATGCCTGAAACAGTAGAAGAGGAATCACATGCATTATCTTATGATGAAGTGAAGTCAAAAATGAATGACGAAAAATAACACTTAGAGAGGCGCCAATGTCGTTAAGTTAAGAAATTCAAATACAATTCTGTATTTGGGTTTCTTTTTTATGTGATAAACTTATAGTTAAGGAGGTATTTCTCATGATAAAACAGATAAAAGCTCACTTGGATAAGAGTATTCAGAGTATCCTTGGTAAAAAAGTTGAGTTCGTCAAACAAGATGAACAGGTCTTTATTCGTAAAAGAAGTTTATCACTAGAAACTATGATTCGTACAATTCTGGGAATGGGCGGGAAATCACTGTCAAAAGAATTACTAGATGCCAAACTGACAGTTTCAAATTCAGACTTTGTTCAAAGACGCTATCAATAAAACCTGAAGCTTTCTATGCCCTATTTAAAGAATTTACAGCACCTATTTCACTCAACACTGATTTCCTAATATTCGCTGCTGATGGGAGTGATATCTGTATTCCTAGAAATCCTATAGATACAGAAACCTCTATCTAAACAAAAAAGATGTTAAATCCTATGATCTCATGCACATAAATACCCTATACGACTTGACGACTGGAGGATAAAGAGATGTTTCTATTCAAGACAAACATACGCAACATGAGCGCTTAGCTCTGATTCAGATGATGAAGACTTCTCTCTTTCGAGAAAGCTCTTGTTATCATGGATAGAGGATATGAAAGTTACAATCGCATGGCTCATCTTCAAAAAAAAGTTGGCTTTACCTTATCCGCATTCGAGATGGGAAACAATCTATGTGTTCTTCCTTCAACTTGCCAAATACAGAGTGTTTTGAGCAAACATTTTCTCTAACATTATCACGAAAGCAAACCAAGCAGTTTAAAAAACGTTATCGTGATTTTCCCAATGACTATCATTTTATTCCACACAATTCTACTTTTGATTTTCTTCCAGAAACAAGTCGAAAACATGACCCTGTTGAACTATACCAACTTCCTTTTCGTATGGTGCGTTTAGAAGTGGAAAAAGGAAAATACGAAACTTTAGTGACAAATACGGGCTATTCAGTCCAAGAATTAAAAAATCTCTACGCCAGTAGATGGGGCATAGAGACTAGTTTTCGTGACCTGAAATACAGTATTGGATTGGTCAATTTTCACGCCAAAAAGAAGGCAGGGATTCTCAAAGAAATCTTTGCTCGCTTTACAAATTTTAACTTTTGTCGTTGGGTAACCTCGCAAGTTGCCATCGACAGTAGTCACAAAAAACAAAGATATAAAGTGTGTTTCTCAGATGCGACTTATGCCTGCCGTTTGTTTTTTAACGGTTCCCTTTTTTCTCCAGTTGAAAAACTATCTCAAGAAACAGTTATCTATTATTCGACCGAATCGAAAATATCCAAGAAAGATAAAAGATCAATCGGTAGTTGATTTCATCTATAGAGTTACATAAATCTCAAAAAACATCTTATAGATAGTAGTTATGAAACTTACAAACGAAGAAAGACAAAAAATTGAAGAACTCCTAAGAGATTCATCGTACGCCAAATATCACAAACGTCTACAGATTATTTATTTTAGCTCAAAAGAAAAGAGTTATAAGGAAATTATGGATCTGCTAGATTGCAATAAAACAACTGTTTGGAGGAATTTGAAAAAATATAAGGAGTTTGGTTTAGAAGCGCTTCTTCAAGAGACCCATGGTGGACGTCATCGAGAATATATGACTTACGAAGAAGAACAAGCATTTCTAAAACGTCATATAGAAACTGCTCAGGCTGGGGAATTTGTAACTGTCAATCAGTTATTCGAAGCCTATCCAAGAGAGATTGGTCGCACTTCCACACGTGATGGTTTCTATTATCTCCTGAAACGCCATGGTTGGCGAACAGTCACTCCTCGCCCTGAACTTCCCAAGAAGGCAGACACTCAGACAATTGAGACGTCTAAAAATAAAATCTACATTCGAAATCTTAAGTAAGCGCTTTAAAGAGGAGGGGGCTTATAACAAAGTACGCTTGATGTACCAAGATGAAGCTAGTTTCGGGAGAATCAGTAAGATGAGTTCTTGTTGGGCTCCTCAAGGAATCCAATCTAGCATTCCTAGTCACTATATGCGAGAATATCGCTATTGTTATGGGGCAGTAGATGCTCAGACAGGAGATTCCTTCTTCCTTATTGCTGGAGGATGCAATACTGAGTGGACGAATGAATTTCTACAGTAAGTCTCACAAGCTTATCCAGACGACTATATGTTACTTGTAATGGATAATGCTATATGGCATAAATCAAGTACCTTAGAGATTCCAAGTAATATTGAGTTGACTTT
Organism: Streptococcus sp. KHUD_015; assembly: GCF_051106265.1. GTDB lineage: Bacteria > Bacillota > Bacilli > Lactobacillales > Streptococcaceae > Streptococcus. Next base: position 2,135,747 of record NZ_CP193665.1, on the reverse strand, counting down.
TATCCCACCTTACACACCAGAAATGAACCCTATCGAACAAGTCTGGAAAGAAATTCGAAAACGAGGTTTTAAAAATAAGGCTTTCCAAACATTGGAGGCTGTTATTGATAAGCTGCAAGAAGTGATTCAAGGATTGGAAAAAAGCGTTTTGAAAATAATTGAGTATTAATGACATTGAGAGAGGCAGGATCTCTCTTTTTTTGTGCAGTTGAGACGGTGTAGAAAGCAGAATGGGGGAATAAACCTAATTAGCTCCATGATTTGTTAAACTGTATCTAGAAAGGAGAACATTATGATTAAAGAATTGTATCAAGAAGTTCAGGGAATTGTGTACAAGTGTAGAAATGAATATTACTTGCATTTATGGGAGCTATCGGATTGGGAGCAAGAGGGAATGATTTGCTTGCATGAATTGATTAGTAAAGAAGAAGGAATAGTAGAAGATATTCCTCGTTTAAGGAAATATTTTAAGACTAAGTTTCGGAATCGAATTCTAGACTATATCCGTAAGCAAGAAAGTCAAAAAAGAAGATATGATAAAGAACCATATGAAGAAGTAGGTGAGATAAGTCATCGTATAAGTGAGGGAGGTTTCTGGCTGGATGATTATTATCTCTTTCATGAAACATTACAGAGGTATAGCAAGGAACAAAGTAAAGAAAAACAAGAAGAGTTAGAACGTGTTTTAAGAAATGAACGTTTTCGAGGACGTCAAAGAGTATTAAGGGATTTACGTATTGTGTTTAAAGAGTTTGCTATTGGGATAAAATAGTCAAATTTAAAAAAGTTGAAAAAAGTTTAAAAAAGTAGTTGACAAAAAACAAAAAGGCTGTATAATAGTAAGAGTTGAAAATAACAACTCTGGTCCGTTGGTCAAGGGGTTAAGACACCGCCTTTTCACGGCGGTAACACGGGTTCGAATCCCGTACGGACTATGGTATGTTGCGGTTGGAACACTTGATGAAAAAAAGTTTCAAAAAAACTTAAAAAAGTTTCAAAAAAGTGTTGACAAGCGAAAGCGACTGTGATATACTAATATAGTTGTCACTTGAGAGAAGTGAGTGACAAAGACCTTTGAAAACTGAACAAGACGAACCAATGTGCAGGGCACTACAACTAAGGTTGTAGTACTGAACAATGAAAAAACAATAAATCTGTCAGTGACAGAAATGAGTGAGAACTCAAACTTTTAATGAGAGTTTGATCCTGGCTCAGGACGAACGCTGGCGGCGTGCCTAATACATGCAAGTAGAACGCTGAAGGAGGAGCTTGCTTCTCCGGATGAGTTGCGAACGGGTGAGTAACGCGTAGGTAACCTGCCTGGTAGTGGGGGATAACTATTGGAAACGATAGCTAATACCGCATAATAGCAGTTGTTGCATGACAACTGTTTGAAAGGTGCAATTGCACCGCTACCAGATGGACCTGCGTTGTATTAGCTAGTTGGTGGGGTAACGGCTCACCAAGGCGACGATACATAGCCGACCTGAGAGGGTGATCGGCCACACTGGGACTGAGACACGGCCCAGACTCCTACGGGAGGCAGCAGTAGGGAATCTTCGGCAATGGACGGAAGTCTGACCGAGCAACGCCGCGTGAGTGAAGAAGGTTTTCGGATCGTAAAGCTCTGTTGTAAGAGAAGAACGAGTGTGAGAGTGGAAAGTTCACACTGTGACGGTATCTTACCAGAAAGGGACGGCTAACTACGTGCCAGCAGCCGCGGTAATACGTAGGTCCCGAGCGTTGTCCGGATTTATTGGGCGTAAAGCGAGCGCAGGCGGTTAGATAAGTCTGAAGTTAAAGGCTGTGGCTTAACCATAGTACGCTTTGGAAACTGTTTAACTTGAGTGCAAGAGGGGAGAGTGGAATTCCATGTGTAGCGGTGAAATGCGTAGATATATGGAGGAACACCGGTGGCGAAAGCGGCTCTCTGGCTTGTAACTGACGCTGAGGCTCGAAAGCGTGGGGAGCAAACAGGATTAGATACCCTGGTAGTCCACGCCGTAAACGATGAGTGCTAGGTGTTAGACCCTTTCCGGGGTTTAGTGCCGTAGCTAACGCATTAAGCACTCCGCCTGGGGAGTACGACCGCAAGGTTGAAACTCAAAGGAATTGACGGGGGCCCGCACAAGCGGTGGAGCATGTGGTTTAATTCGAAGCAACGCGAAGAACCTTACCAGGTCTTGACATCCCTCTGACCGCTCTAGAGATAGAGTTTTCCTTCGGGACAGAGGTGACAGGTGGTGCATGGTTGTCGTCAGCTCGTGTCGTGAGATGTTGGGTTAAGTCCCGCAACGAGCGCAACCCCTATTGTTAGTTGCCATCATTTAGTTGGGCACTCTAGCGAGACTGCCGGTAATAAACCGGAGGAAGGTGGGGATGACGTCAAATCATCATGCCCCTTATGACCTGGGCTACACACGTGCTACAATGGCTGGTACAACGAGTCGCAAGTCGGTGACGACAAGCTAATCTCTTAAAGCCAGTCTCAGTTCGGATTGTAGGCTGCAACTCGCCTACATGAAGTCGGAATCGCTAGTAATCGCGGATCAGCACGCCGCGGTGAATACGTTCCCGGGCCTTGTACACACCGCCCGTCACACCACGAGAGTTTGTAACACCCGAAGTCGGTGAGGTAACCGTAAGGAGCCAGCCGCCTAAGGTGGGATAGATGATTGGGGTGAAGTCGTAACAAGGTAGCCGTATCGGAAGGTGCGGCTGGATCACCTCCTTTCTAAGGAAAAGGAACTGCGCATTGGTCTTGTTTAGTCTTGAGAGGTCTTGTGGGGCCTTAGCTCAGCTGGGAGAGCGCCTGCTTTGCACGCAGGAGGTCAGCGGTTCGATCCCGCTAGGCTCCATTGGTGAGAGATCACCAAGTAATGCACATTGAAAATTGAATATCTATATCAAATAGTAACAAGAAAATAAACCGAAAACGCTGTAGTATTAATAAGAGTTTATGACTGAAAGGTCAAAAAATAAGGTTAAGTTAATAAGGGCGCACGGTGGATGCCTTGGCACTAGGAGCCGAAGAAGGACGTGACAAACGACGATATGCCTTGGGTAGCTGTAAGTAAGCGATGATCCAGGGATTTCCGAATGGGGGAACCCAACAGGTACTACCTGTTACCCGCATCTGTTAAGGATGTGAGGAGGAAGACGCAGTGAACTGAAACATCTAAGTAGCTGCAGGAAGAGAAAGCAAAAGCGATTGCCTTAGTAGCGGCGAGCGAAACGGCAGGAGGGCAAACCGAAGAGTTTACTCTTCGGGGTTGTAGGACTGCAATGTGGACTCAAAGATTATAGAAGAATGATTTGGGAAGATCAGCCAAAGAGAGTAATAGCCTCGTATTTAAAATAGTCTTTGTACCTAGCAGTATCCTGAGTACGGCGGGACACGCGAAATCCCGTCGGAATCTGGGAGGACCATCTCCCAACCCTAAATACTCCCTAGTGACCGATAGTGAACCAGTACCGTGAGGGAAAGGTGAAAAGCACCCCGGGAGGGGAGTGAAATAGAACCTGAAACCGTGTGCCTACAACAAGTTCGAGCCCGTTAATGGGTGAGAGCGTGCCTTTTGTAGAATGAACCGGCGAGTTACGTTATGATGCGAGGTTAAGTTGAAGAGACGGAGCCGTAGGGAAACCGAGTCTGAACAGGGCGAATTAGTATCATGACGTAGACCCGAAACCATGTGACCTACCCATGAGCAGGTTGAAGGTGCGGTAAGACGCACTGGAGGACCGAACCAGGGCACGTTGAAAAGTGCTTGGATGACTTGTGGGTAGCGGAGAAATTCCAAACGAACTTGGAGATAGCTGGTTCTCTCCGAAATAGCTTTAGGGCTAGCGTCGACATTAAGATTCTTGGAGGTAGAGCACTGTTTGGGTGAGGGGTCCATCCCGGATTACCAATCTCAGATAAACTCCGAATGCCAATGAATTATGGTCGGCAGTCAGACTGCGAGTGCTAAGATCCGTAGTCGAAAGGGAAACAGCCCAGACCACCAGCTAAGGTCCCAAAATAATTGTTAAGTGGAAAAGGATGTGGGGTTGCACAGACAACTAGGATGTTAGCTTAGAAGCAGCTATTCATTCAAAGAGTGCGTAATAGCTCACTAGTCGAGTGACCCTGCGCCGAAAATGTACCGGGGCTAAAACAATTTACCGAAGCTGTGGATACCTTTATAGGTATGGTAGGAGAGCGTTCTATGTGTGAAGAAGGTGTACCGTGAGGAGTGCTGGAACGCATAGAAGTGAGAATGCCGGTATGAGTAGCGAAAGACAGGTGAGAATCCTGTCCACCGTAAGACTAAGGTTTCCAGGGGAAGGCTCGTCCGCCCTGGGTTAGTCGGGACCTAAGGAGAGACCGAAAGGTGTATCCGATGGACAACAGGTTGATATTCCTGTACTAGAGTATGTAGTGATGGAGGGACGCAGTAGGCTAACTAAAGCAGACGATTGGAAGAGTCTGTCTAAGCAGTGAGGTGTGATATGAGTCAAATGCTTATATCTATAACATTGAGCTGTGATGGGGAGCGAAGTTTAGTAGCGAAGTTAGTGACGTCACACTGCCAAGAAAAGCTTCTAGCGTTTAAACATACTCTACCCGTACCGCAAACCGACACAGGTAGTCGAGGCGAGTAGCCTCAGGTGAGCGAGAGAACTCTCGTTAAGGAACTCGGCAAAATGACCCCGTAACTTCGGGAGAAGGGGTGCTGACTTTAAGTCAGCCGCAGTGAATAGGCCCAAGCAACTGTTTATCAAAAACACAGCTCTCTGCTAAATCGTAAGATGATGTATAGGGGGTGACGCCTGCCCGGTGCTGGAAGGTTAAGAGGAGTGCTTAGCGCAAGCGAAGGTATGAATTGAAGCCCCAGTAAACGGCGGCCGTAACTATAACGGTCCTAAGGTAGCGAAATTCCTTGTCGGGTAAGTTCCGACCCGCACGAAAGGCGTAATGATTTGGGCACTGTCTCAACGAGAGACTCGGTGAAATTTTAGTACCTGTGAAGATGCAGGTTACCCGCGACAGGACGGAAAGACCCCATGGAGCTTTACTGCAGTTTGATATTGAGTGTCTGTACCACATGTACAGGATAGGTAGGAGTCTATGAGATCGGGACGCCAGTTTCGAAGGAGACGATGTTGGGATACTACCCTTGTGTTATGGCCACTCTAACCCAGATAGGTGATCCCTATCGGAGACAGTGTCTGACGGGCAGTTTGACTGGGGCGGTCGCCTCCTAAAAGGTAACGGAGGCGCCCAAAGGTTCCCTCAGAATGGTTGGAAATCATTCGCAGAGTGTAAAGGTATAAGGGAGCTTGACTGCGAGAGCTACAACTCGAGCAGGGACGAAAGTCGGGCTTAGTGATCCGGTGGTTCCGTATGGAAGGGCCATCGCTCAACGGATAAAAGCTACCCTGGGGATAACAGGCTTATCTCCCCCAAGAGTTCACATCGACGGGGAGGTTTGGCACCTCGATGTCGGCTCGTCGCATCCTGGGGCTGTAGTCGGTCCCAAGGGTTGGGCTGTTCGCCCATTAAAGCGGCACGCGAGCTGGGTTCAGAACGTCGTGAGACAGTTCGGTCCCTATCCGTCGCGGGCGTAGGAAATTTGAGAGGATCTGCTCCTAGTACGAGAGGACCAGAGTGGACTTACCGCTGGTGTACCAGTTGTCTTGCCAAAGGCATCGCTGGGTAGCTATGTAGGGAAGGGATAAACGCTGAAAGCATCTAAGTGTGAAACCCACCTCAAGATGAGATTTCCCATGATTTTATATCAGTAAGAGCCCTGAGAGATGATCAGGTAGATAGGTTAGAAGTGGAAGTGTGGCGACACATGTAGCGGACTAATACTAATAGCTCGAGGACTTATCCAAAGTAACTGAGAATATGAAAGCGAACGGTTTTCTTAATTTGAATAGATATTCAATTTTGAGTAGGTATTACTCAGAGTTAAGTGACGATAGCCTAGGAGATACACCTGTACCCATGCCGAACACAGAAGTTAAGCCCTAGAACGCCGGAAGTAGTTGGGGGTTGCCCCCTGTGAGATATGGAAGTCGCTTAGCTTTAATCCGCCATAGCTCAGTTGGTAGTAGCGCATGACTGTTAATCATGATGTCGTAGGTTCGAGTCCTACTGGCGGAGTCATAAAGATAAGAGGTTTAAACCTCTTTTTTTGTTATGTGACTTTCAGTTCGTCTCGCTCCGTTAGGTGCGAGACAAAAAAACCACCCGCTATGCGGGTGTGCGTCGAAGGTTATACCCCAAAAAACTCCAAACGCGATACAATAAAGGTGTTCAAGCCAATTGTAAAGCGAAAGGAAAAAAATATGGCACAAAAGCCTCATATTTTATCGCACACAAAGTGGCACTGTTCTATCACATTGTGTTCACCCCTAAGTATAGACGAAAAGTTATCTATAATCAATATCGAAGTAGTTTAAGTGAAATATTTCATCGCTTGTGTAGTTATAAAGGAGTTGAAATTATCGAGGGTCACTTAATGCCAGACCATGTACACATGTTAGTAAGTATTCCACCAAGGATATTTGAGAACGAGTAAAGCATGATATAGCACTAGATAAATTAAGTGTAAAAGAGTATGAGGATCCCTTTAGGGATAGTGGTAAGTAATACTAAAGCCTCTTTGAGAGGCAAGTGACGAGTCAAGAGCAATAAGGCTTGAACAAAGTGAAAGCCAGCGTCTTTAGGCGCTGGCTAGTAATTTGGGCTTATAGCCCTGGGACAAACCACCCGTTTGACGGGTGGTCATGATTTGACTGATTTGAAAATGCTTTGAAAGAATCCTGAAATAATTTGCCTCTTTGTCAATTGCAGTGGGTTGAAGAAAAGCTAATACTCTTCGAAAATAAAATTCAAACCGCGTCAATGTCGCCTTGCTGTACTCAAGTACTATCTGTGGTTAGCTTCCTAGTTTGCTTTTTGATTTTCATTGAGTATAAGATCTAGAAAGGACAAATTTCGTCATTTCTTTTTTGATATTCAGAGCGATAAAAATCCCCTCATCTGAAAGCATTTCAGATTAAGTTTCGCTATGGTGAAAGTTAGTGTGAGACATTTGAATGGGGGTAAAGGTTAATTTTTATTAATTATGTTAGAGTATTGTGGAAGTAGGAATCTCCTCTTCATAAGTAAAGGCAAAGAGTTCATAGGCTGACTTTCAATTCAAAGCAGCACGTTTGACACTGTTGACATACGAACAGAAGAGATTGATGTCTTTCTGAGTTAATCGGATATGTTGATAGACGGTTATAGACGGTTGAGGAGCTGACACAAGGTTATGAGTATAGATATGTTATCCCTTTTTACCCCCATCAGAAATGACTTTATCCATGTCCCAGAAAGTCTGAGAGTTGAGAGGAATGCCTTCACGAGATTCGACAGTAGAATATTTTTTGATAACTACAGTTTTGCCTTCTTTTAGGCCACCTATTACAAATAAAGGTAACCTCATCGAGTAGAGGGAAAGGAAGGTTATTATAGCTAGACTCTCGGACTTGCCTATTTCGTTTGTTTTCTTTATTTAGAAACAGTAGTTGGGTCTTTTAGAATGAATGCCCAATAGTTTTGAAGGTTTCATCGCGCTCTAAACCTAGTTGGATATCATTGCGGTCTGAAAGGGTAAGGTGTTTATGTTTTGTCATAGTTGATCTCATTTCTAACTCAAACGTTTTACACTTAATTCCACCATAAAAATCCGTTTTAGACTAACTTCCACTTCGGCCAGTAAAGTGGAAGTTACCGAAATTTTTTATACTACAAAATCAAATCCACAATACATATATATAAATATTATAGGTATAATAGGTTTTACCCAAAGATTTTCAGGCGGTCTTTTTAGGACTTTAATCTTTTGAAATTCAGGTAGTAAATTTGCTTCTATTCTGTCAACTTTTCCTATTTTTTATCTTGTTGAGGCTGGTATTTTAACAATTCAGGAATTGATACTTAATGTTTTAAATTTTTTGTTAGAATAAAGGTCATAAAAAGAAAAGGAGTATATATTTATGCTACAAAAAATTTATGAGCAGATGGCGGATTTTTATAGAAATATTGAAGAAGAGTATGGTACTGTATTTGGTGATAATTTTGATTGGGAACATTTTCATTTTAAATTTTTAATTTATTATTTAGTGAGATATGGTATTGGGTGTCGTAGGGATTTTATTGTTTACCATTATCGTGTTGCTTATCGTTTGTATCTTGAAAAGATGATAATGAAACAAGGTTTTATTTCTTGTTGAGATAGTCTGAGTGAATTTCCGAACAAATTTATTATTTTATAGAAAGATAATGATAAATAGCTGGTTATTTTTCTAAAACATTTTTTAATAGTTGGAAATAGCAAATCTTTCTATTGTTTCTTCTTGATAAAAAGGCGATTTTTTCTTATAATAAATTGTAAGATATAATTGCAGGTGAGAGTCCTGCCATGTATGTGAGAAAGGAAGAGCCTGAGGGCTCAGACAAGATTATGACTTCAGTTGTTGTTGTAGGTACCCAGTGGGGTGATGAAGGTAAAGGGAAGATTACAGACTTCCTTTCAGCGAATGCAGAAGTGATTGCGCGTTACCAAGGTGGTGATAATGCAGGTCACACGATTGTGATTGATGGTAAGAAGTTTAAATTGCACTTGATTCCATCTGGGATTTTCTTCCCTGAAAAAATCTCTGTTATCGGGAATGGTATGGTTGTAAATCCTAAATCTCTTGTAAAAGAGTTGAACTATCTTCATGAGGAAGGTGTAACAACTGATAATTTGCGTATTTCTGATCGTGCGCATGTTATTTTGCCTTATCATATCGAGTTAGACCGTTTGCAAGAAGAAGCTAAGGGCGACAATAAGATTGGTACTACAATCAAGGGAATTGGTCCAGCTTATATGGACAAGGCTGCTCGTGTGGGAATTCGTATCGCAGATCTTTTGGATAAAGACATTTTCCGTGAGCGTTTAGAACGTAACCTTGCTGAAAAGAATCGTCTTTTTGAAAAATTGTATGATAGTAAAGCGATTGCTTTCGATGATATTTTTGAAGAGTATTACGAATATGGTCAACAAATCAAGAAATATGTGACAGATACATCTGTCATCTTGAATGATGCGCTTGATAACGGTAAACGCGTCCTTTTTGAAGGTGCCCAAGGTGTTATGCTAGATATCGACCAAGGTACTTATCCATTTGTTACGTCATCAAACCCTGTGGCTGGTGGTGTGACAATTGGTTCTGGTGTTGGTCCAAGTAAGATTGACAAGGTTGTAGGTGTATGTAAGGCTTATACGAGTCGTGTAGGAGACGGTCCTTTCCCAACTGAGTTGTTTGATGAAGTGGGAGAACGTATCCGTGAAGTAGGTCATGAATATGGTACAACAACTGGTCGTCCACGTCGAGTGGGTTGGTTTGACTCAGTAGTGATGCGTCATAGCCGCCGTGTTTCTGGTATCACTAACCTTTCATTGAACTCTATCGATGTTTTGAGTGGTTTAGATACAGTAAAAATCTGTGTGGCCTATGATCTTGATGGTCAACGTATTGACTACTATCCAGCTAGTCTTGAGCAATTGAAACGTTGCAAGCCTATCTATGAAGAGTTGCCAGGTTGGTCAGAAGATATCACTGGAGTTCGTAATTTGGAAGAGCTTCCTGAGAATGCGCGTAACTATGTTCGTCGTGTGAGCGAATTGGTTGGCGTTCGTATTTCTACTTTCTCAGTAGGTCCTGGTCGTGAACAAACAAATATTTTAGAAAGTGTTTGGTCGTAAGAGATTTTTAAGATTTGTTTAAGATAGGTCGGGTATACTATAGACAGTTACAAGAAGACCTCCTAACTTGTTGTAACAAATATCCTAAACTTTTCTTTTTCATAATAATCTCCCTATAGAGTCACCGCATTCGGTGGCTTTTTTTGTGTTGGGATTCATGATATAATAATAAAATCGATAAGTAGGAAAAGAGAAAAGAGATGGATTATACGCTTGAAGAAAAAGAAATCTTTATGAGGGAGGCTTTGAGAGAGGCTGAGATTGCTTTAGAACACGATGAAATTCCAATTGGTTGTGTGATTGTCAAAGATGGGGAAATCATTGGTCGTGGGCATAATGCGCGTGAGGAATTGCAGCGAGCGGTTATGCATGCGGAGATTATGGCAATAGAGAATGCGAACTTGAATGAGGAGAGCTGGCGCTTGCTGGATTGCACGCTTTTTGTGACCATTGAGCCTTGTGTCATGTGTAGTGGGGCGATTGGACTCGCCCGTATTCCAAACGTGGTCTATGGGGCTAAAAACCAGAAATTTGGCGCTGCTGGAAGTTTGTACGATATCTTGACAGATGAGCGTCTCAATCATCGTGTGGAGGTTGAAATAGGAATTTTGGAAGATGAATGCGCAGCTATTATGCAGGACTTTTTTAGAAATAGACGGAAAAAATAATTTTGCTTTTAAAATGAATAGGAATGTGATATAATAAATAGTGGAGCAACAGTTCTGCGTGAAGCGGGTCAGGGGAGGAATCCAGCAGCCCTAAGCGATTTGAATTGTGTGCTCTTTTTTTCATGCTTTTTGCGAATAAATAAGATAGAATAATCTAGAATAAATGATAATAGAAAAGAGAAGATGATGAAAATTCGTGGTTTTGAATTGGTTTCGAATTTTACAGATGAAAATTTATTGCCCAAGCGTGAGACAGCGCATGCGGCTGGTTACGACTTAAAGGTTGCTGTGCGTACGGTTATTGCGCCAGGAGAGATTGTCTTGGTTCCGACAGGGGTTAAGGCTTATATGCAGCCGACTGAGGTTCTTTACCTTTATGATCGCTCTTCAAATCCTCGTAAGAAGGGCTTGGTCTTGATTAATTCAGTTGGGGTCATTGATGGGGATTATTATGGAAATCCTGGGAATGAAGGGCATATTTTTGCTCAGATGAAAAATATTACAGATCAAGATGTTGTTCTTGAAGTTGGGGAACGTGTTGTTCAGGCTGTCTTTGCTCCTTTCTTAATTGCAGATGGAGATGCGGCTGATGGCGTGCGGACTGGTGGTTTTGGTTCGACAGGGAACTAGGATGAAGATTATCTTTGTACGTCACGGGGAGCCAGATTATTGTGAGTTAGAGGAGCGTTCTTATACGGGATTTGGGATAGATTTGGCACCCTTGTCTGAAGAGGGACGGCAGCAAGCCCAAGAACTGAGCAAAAATCCTTTACTTCCTTCTGCTGAAATAATCATATCTTCTGCAGTCACAAGAGCTTTAGAAACGGCTTCTTACGTGGCCTGTGCTACTGGGCTTTCTTTAAGGGTGGAGGCTTTGTTACACGAATGGCAGGTCTATGAAAGTGGCACAGATAATTTTGAAAAGGCTAGAAGACTATTTCTAGAAAATCATGGGGAGTTACTTCCTAATAGTCCTATTCAATATGAGACAGCTGCGGAGATGAAGTCTCGGTTTCTAGAATGTATGTCTAAGTATAGAGAACACCAGACTGTGGTAGTTGTTGCTCATCGAATGCTCATGCGCCAGTTTGTACCAAATGAGAAGATTGATTTTTGCCAAGTGATTGAGTGTGAGTTAGAGATATAGAAAGAGGTTTATCATCGCAAAGAAAAAAGCGACATTTGTATGTCAAAATTGTGGGTATAATTCCCCTAAATATCTGGGACGTTGTCCCAACTGTGGATCTTGGTCTTCTTTTGTAGAAGAGGTTGAGGTTGCCGAGGTCAAGAATGCGCGTGTGTCTTTAACAGGTGAGAAAACCAAGCCCATGAAACTGGCTGAAGTGACCTCCATCAATGTCAATCGAACCAAGACAGAGATGGAGGAATTCAACCGTGTACTTGGAGGCGGAGTGGTGCCGGGAAGTCTTGTCCTCATTGGTGGGGATCCTGGAATCGGGAAATCAACCCTTCTCCTACAAGTCTCAACCCAGTTGTCCCAAGTGGGGACGGTTCTCTATGTCAGTGGGGAGGAATCTGCCCAGCAGATTAAGCTAAGAGCAGAGCGATTGGGTGATATTGATAGCGAGTTTTATCTCTATGCAGAGACCAATATGCAGAGTGTTCGAGCTGAGGTGGAGCGCATCCAACCAGACTTCCTCATTATTGATTCCATCCAGACTATTATGTCTCCTGAGATTTCAGGGGTGCAGGGATCTGTTTCTCAAGTGCGTGAGGTGACTGCTGAGCTTATGCAACTGGCCAAGACCAATAACATTGCCATCTTTATCGTAGGTCATGTGACCAAGGAAGGAACCTTAGCTGGGCCTCGTATGTTGGAGCATATGGTGGATACAGTGCTTTACTTTGAAGGAGAGCGCCACCATACCTTTCGTATTTTGAGAGCGGTCAAAAACCGTTTTGGCTCCACTAATGAGATTGGGATTTTTGAGATGCAGTCGGGTGGTCTGGTTGAGGTCCTCAATCCGAGTCAAGTTTTCCTAGAAGAGCGTTTGGATGGAGCAACTGGTTCATCAATCGTTGTGACCATGGAAGGGACGCGTCCGATTTTGGCGGAAGTTCAGGCTTTGGTGACACCGACCATGTTTGGAAATGCCAAGCGTACTACGACAGGACTTGATTTTAATCGTGCTAGCTTGATTATGGCTGTTTTGGAAAAACGGGCAGGTCTTCTCTTGCAAAATCAGGACGCCTATCTCAAATCTGCTGGCGGTGTCAAATTGGATGAACCTGCCATTGACTTGGCCGTTGCAGTTGCCATTGCTTCGAGTTATAAAGACAAGCCAACCAACCCTCAGGAATGTTTTGTAGGCGAACTGGGCTTGACTGGAGAGATTCGCCGTGTCAATCGTATCGAGCAGCGCATCAATGAAGCTGCTAAACTGGGCTTTACTAAGATTTATGTACCCAAAAATTCCTTGACAGGAATCACTCCACCTAAGGAAATTCAGGTTATTGGGGTGACAACGATTCAGGAAGTTTTGAAAAAGGTTTTTGCTTAATCTGTGACAAATCCTCTTAAAAATGATAAGATAGGAGAAATATTTGACTATCAAATTTTCGAGGAGGGAATCATGTCGTATTTTGAACAGTTTATGCAAGCCAATCAGGCTTATGTTGCCCTACATGGGCAGTTAAATCTGCCACTTAAACCCAAAACAAGAGTTGCCATTGTGACCTGTATGGACTCTCGTCTGCACGTTGCGCAAGCTTTGGGATTGGCACTTGGAGATGCTCATATCTTGCGGAATGCAGGTGGTCGAGTGACTGAGGACATGATTCGTTCGCTAGTTATTTCCCAACAACAAATGGGGACAAGAGAGATTGTGGTGCTGCACCATACAGACTGTGGTGCTCAGACCTTTGAAAATGGCCCTTTTCAGGAGTATTTGAAGGAAGAATTGGGTGTCGATGTGTCAGATCAGGATTTTTTGCCCTTCCAAGATATAGAGGAGAGTGTACGTGAGGATATGCAACTCCTTATCGAGTCTCCCCTAATACCAGACGATGTCATTATCTCTGGTGCTATTTACGATGTGGATACAGGAAGTATGACGGTCGTAGAATTGTAAAAAATTCATTTAGAAAGAAAGTGTATGAAGAAAAACAGTATTTTATTTATTTTTATTTTATTGCTATGTATTGGTTTACAGTATGAAACCATCTACTATACGGATGGTTCGATGTCAGCTGCGGAATATGGACTAATGGGAGTTTCTATCTTTCTAGCTCTCTTTTACATGATTCCGTCTCTTTATTTCCTTTTCCGTATTGGGAAAAAATGGGAATTGCCAAAGAATGCCTTGATCTTGTCTTTATTGGGTGGGATGTTCCTTTCAGGATGGTTGTCTAGCTTTGCGAATACCTATATCCATGATTTGCTGGGTGTTCTTTTCCCAGATAGTGCATTTTTAAATGCTTTTGAAAGTGCTATTGTGGCTCCTTTGGTAGAAGAACCCTTGAAATTGTTGCCACTTGTTTTTGTTTTAGCTTTGATTCCTATACGAAAATTAAAATCTTTGTTTTTACTAGGCATTGCTTCTGGTTTGGGATTCCAAATGATTGAGGATATTGGTTATATCCGTACAGATTTGCCAGAGGGATTTGACTTTACTATTTCGAGAATTTTAGAGCGTATCATCTCAGGTATTGCCTCTCACTGGACTTTTTCAGGTCTGGCTGTAGTAGGTGTTTACTTGCTTTACAGAGCCTATAAAGAACAGAAGGTTGGCAAGAAAGATGGGCTTATTTTCCTAGCTTTAGCCTTAGGAACTCACTTCTTGTTTAACTCTCCTTTTGTAGAATTAGAGACAGAGTTGCCTTTAGCAATTCCATTGGTTACGGCTATTGTTCTCTATGGTTTTTATCAGGCTTATCGCTTTGTTGAGAAGAACGATGGGTTGATGAACTAGAATACTTTTCAAAAGAATGATGCAAGGGCACAAATATGCTGCCCTTCTTTTATTTTTGATTGAAAAATAGTGTAAAAAGCGCTACAATGGTAGATGGAAAAATCTTGTGAAAAGCACAAGCGATACATATATACCGGAGGAAATCATGTCTTTTTCTGATTTAAAGCTGTTTGCCCTTTCTTCTAATCAAGAATTGGCAAAACGTGTGGCGCAGGAGATTGGGATAGAGTTGGGGAAATCAAGTGTTCGCCAATTTTCAGATGGAGAGATTCAGGTCAACATCGAAGAATCAATCCGTGGGAAACACGTCTTTATCCTACAATCAACTAGCTCACCTGTAAATGACAATCTGCTTGAAATTTTGATTATGGTAGATGCTTTGAAGCGTGCGAGTGCAGAATCTGTCAATGTTGTCATGCCTTACTATGGGTATGCACGTCAGGATAGAAAGGCGAGAGCGCGTGAGCCAATCACTTCAAAACTTGTCGCAAATATGCTTGAAGTAGCTGGAGTGGATCGTTTATTGACAATCGACTTGCATGCTGCGCAGATTCAAGGATTCTTTGATATTCCTGTGGATCATTTGATGGGAGCTCCTCTGATTGCGGATTATTTTGAGCGTCGTGGCATGGTTGGTTCTGACTATGTGGTTGTCAGTCCAGACCATGGAGGGGTGACTCGTGCCCGTAAGTTGGCAGAATTTTTGAAAACATCTATCGCTATTATTGATAAACGTCGTAGTGTTGATAAGATGAATACCAGTGAAGTCATGAACATCATCGGTAAGGTCGAAGGCAAGACTTGTATCTTGATTGATGATATGATTGATACTGCTGGAACGATTTGTCATGCGGCAGATGCCCTTGCGGAAGCTGGTGCTGTTGAAGTCTATGCAAGCTGTACGCACCCAGTTCTTTCTGGTCCTGCTATGGACAATATCCAAAACTCAGCTATCAAGAAATTGGTTGTTTTGGATACTATCTATCTCCCAGAAGAGCGTTTGATTGATAAGATTGAGCAGATTTCAATCGCTCATCTCTTGGGGGATGCTATCGTCCGTATCCATGAAAAACGCCCACTTTCTCCACTTTTTGGTATTGAGAAAAAGATTTAATAATCAAGCCTGAGATAATTCTCAGGTTTTTTTCGTCTCTTTTCCGAATAAATAGATAGAGTCAGTGAATCTAGTAAAACTAGATTTAATACTCTTCGAAAATCAAATTCAAACTACGTCAACGTCGCCTTGCCGTATATATGTGACTGACTTCGTCAGTCTTATCTGCAACCTCAAAACAGTGTTTTGAGCAACCTGCGGCTAGTTCCCTAGTTTGCTCTTTGATTTTCATTGAGTATAAAACTGTGGTATAATAAAAGGAGGAAAAGGATGATTCTAAGACATCCGGGCATCAGCCCGACCAATGACTTAGTTGCTAAGAAAATCTTTAGCAATCCAGAAATCACTTGTCAATTTATCCGCGATATGCTGGACTTACCAGCCAAAAATGTAACTATTTTGGAGGGAAGCAATATTCATGTCTTGCCTTCCATGTCGTACTCGGCTCAGGATTTCTATACCAGTATAGACGTCTTGGCGGAGTTGGATAATGGCACACAGGTTATTATTGAGATTCAGGTGCATCATCAGAATTTTTTCATCAATCGCCTGTGGGCTTATTTGTGTAGTCAGGTCAATCAAAATCTAGAAAAAATTCGCCAGCAAGAAGGCAATACTCATCAAAGTTACAAACACATCGCACCAGTATACGCAATCGCAATTGTGGACAGCAATTATTTCCAAGATGATTTGGCTTTTCACAGCTTTAGTATGCGAGAGGACACGACAGGTGAAGTCTTAACCATCACAAACAATGGACAGGAAAACCATCTAGTCAAGATGGCATTCTTGGAATTAAAAAAATACAGAGAAACCAGCAAGGATAGCGTTCGCAAGCCATGGTTGGAGTTTTTCGGGAATAAACCCTTTACCCAACAACCCGAGCGAGCCATCAGCCAGGCAGACCAACTGCTAGACTACAAGAGCTGGTCCGAGGAGGACAGGAAGATGTTTAGTCAACTACGTATGCGCGAAGAACAGGCATTATTAGCTCATGACTATGCCTTGGAACAAGCTGAGGAAAAGGGCTTAGAGCGTGGACTTGAGCGTGGTCGTGCAGAAGGAGTTGAACAAGGCCGAGCTGAGGGTATTGAGCAAGGTATTGAACAGGGACTAGAACGTGGGAAACTTTTTGCCTTTCTAGATATGGTTCGCCAAGGTCTTCTGACTTCGGAGGTTGCGAGTGAACAATTGGGTATGACGGTTGCTGAGTTTGAAGCACTCTTGTAAGACCATCACCAATAACGGTCAAGAAAACAATCTGGTTAAGATGGCATTCTTGGAATTAAAAAAATACAGAGAAACCAGCAAAGATAGCATTCGTAAACCATGGTTGGAGTTTTTCGGCAACAAGCCCTTTACCCAACAACCTGAGCGAGCCATCAGCCAAGCAGACCAACTGCTGGACTACAAGAGCTGGTCCGAGGAGGACAGGAAGATGTTTAGTCAACTACGTATGCGCGAAGAACAAGCCTTGTTAGCACAGGACTATGCCTTGGAACAAGCTGAAGAAAAAGGCTTGGAGCGTGGTCGAGAAGAAGGTATTAAACAAGGTTTAGAACGTGGTATTGAACAGGGACTGGAGCGTGGACTTGAACGTGGGAAAGTTGAAGGGAGGGAAGAAGGAAAATTCTTTGCCTTCCTGGATATGGTACGCCAAGGCCTTCTGACTTCAGAGGTTGCAAGTCAACAGTTGAGCATGACTGTCGCAGAGTTTGAGGCGCTGTTAGAAAGGCATAAGTAAGAAATCTGTGGACAAACGCTATGTAATATGAAAATAACTAAAAAGGATAGCTAAATTTCTTGATGTAAAAGAGATTGGCTATCTTTTTTGTTAGGAAAATTTGAACTTTCACCTCTCTTTTCCGAATAAATAGATAGTAGCAGTGAATCTAGTAAACCTAGATTTAAAACTATGGTATAATGAAAGGAGAGAAAGTATGACTGTACGTCATCCGGGCATCAGCCCGACCAACGATTTGGTTGCTAAGAAAATCTTTAGCAATCCGGAAATCACTTGTCAATTTATTCGCGATATGCTGGACTTGCCAGCAAAAAATGTGACCATTTTGGAGGGAAGCAATATTCATGTCTTGCCTTCCATGTCGTACTCGGCGCAGGATTTCTATACCAGTATAGATGTTTTAGCTGAACTAGATAATGGTACTCAGGTAATTATTGAGATTCAGGTTCATCATCAGAATTTTTTCATCAATCGCCTGTGGGCTTACCTGTGCAGTCAGGTCAATCAAAACCTAGAAAAAATTCGCCAGCAAGAAGGCAATACTCATCAAAGTTACAAACACATCGCACCGGTTTATGCTATTGCTATTGTAGATAGTAATTACTTCTCAGATGACTTGGCCTTTCATAGTTTTAGCATGCGAGAGGACACGACAGGTGAAGTCTTAACCATCACAAACAATGGACAGGAAAACCATCTAGTCAAGATGGCATTCTTGGAATTAAAAAAATACAGAGAAACCAGCAAGGATAGCGTTCGCAAGCCATGGTTGGAGTTTTTCGGGAACAAACCCTTTACCCAACAACCCGAGCGAGCCATCAGCCAGGCAGACCAACTGCTAGACTACAAGAGCTGGTCCGAGGAGGATAGGAAGATGTTTAGTCAACTACGTATGCGCGAAGAACAAGCCTTGTTAGCACAGGACTATGCCTTGGAAACAGCTAGGGCCGAAGGTATTGAACAAGGTATTGAACAGGGACTAGAACGTGGGAAACTTTTTGCCTTTCTAGATATGGTTCGCCAAGGTCTTTTGACATCTGAGGTTGCCAGCCAGCAGCTGGGTATGACGGTCTCTGAGTTTGAAGCACTCTTGTAAGACCATCACAAACAATGGGCAAGAAAACCATTTTGTTAAGATGGCGTTCTTGGAATTAAAAAAATACAGAGAAACCAGCAAGGATAGCGTTCGCAAGCCATGGTTGGAGTTTTTCGGGAATAAACCCTTTACCCAACAACCCGAGCGAGCCCTCAGCCAGGCAGACCAACTGCTAGACTACAAGAGCTAGTCCGAGGAGGACAGGAAAATGTTTAGTCAACTACGCATGCGCGAAGAACAAGCCTTGTTGGCACAGGACTATGCCTTGGAAACAGCTAGGGCCGAAGGTATTGAAAAAGGATTAGAGCGTGGAAAAGTTGAAGGACAAATCTTTACCTTTCTAGATTTAGTACGCCAACATGTTTTAACTTCCGAATTTGCGAGTGAACAATTGGGCATGACTGTCGCTGAGTTTGAAGCTTTATTATGAGTTCAATCTTTATATAGTAGAAAGTTTATGAAATGGCAAGTTTTAGCTGAATACTTGCCGTTTTTACTTGACTTTTATGAGGGTTTATAAGATAATACCAAGGAAGTAAGTTCTATCCAACTGTCTATGTGGATTAGATATGAATGATTTTACTCAAGGATGATCAGTTTTTGAGATTTTAACTCAGAAATACAGTATTTGACGGGTATTTTTCTCACAAAGATGTTTTTTTCACCTTTTTTTGAAAAAATAGGTAAAAACTTTAAAAACTAGAAGAAAACCCTTGACAAATCCTGCAAATATTTATATACTGTATGGTAGTAAGATAGTCTTACGAAAAATATATAATGAAAAACAAAGGAGATAAAACGATGAAAAAAGTTTTATTGACAAGCGCAGTCGCTCTTGCAGCATTTGGTGCTGTACAAGCTGTTTCAGCTAATGATCTTAGCACTTCTGCTGGTGCTACTAATGGTGGTACAGTATATGGTAAAGTAGATCCTGCAACTGGTAAAATTTTAGGTAACGGATATACTGAAAACAAACTTAAATCTGAACACACAGGTGTAGTTGCTCCAGCAAACCAATACAAACCAGCTGAACCAGCTACAAATCCATATGATGTTGTTACGGATAAAGATGGAAAAGTTATTAAAGCAGTAAAATTTGGTAACGGTTCACATGTACGTTTCCATGTTCGTGATATCAAAGGTAATGCAGTAGCAGGTGTTAAAGTTGATGTTATGGTTTACGCAGATGCTGACGCTTTCAAAAAGAATAGCGGTTCAGCACAGACTGTTGAATCAAATGCTGCTGGAGATGTTGAGTTGAGTGTTGCCCGCGGAGGAATCGTTACATACCGTGTTGCTTATGTACCAAAAGGTTATGTTGTAAGACAAGCAAAAACTGACGGTCAATACACACTCACTGGATATAGAGGTGAACACGAAAATCTAGCAAATGGTGAAACTCATGAAAATGCAGGAACTCGTGCAGAAGGTACTTATGTAATATCTGGTTCAGCTGACCTAGATAAAGATACTCATGCTGACATGTTCACAAACGCAAACGTTGATTTGGTTCTTGAAAAAACTGATTCATACAACGTTGTCAAAGACCAATGGGTACAAGAAGAAGCTGGATGGAAATACTACGCTTCTAACAAAGCTGTTACAGGTTGGAAACAAGTTGACGGTAAATGGTACTTCTTTAACGCCGAAGGCGTAATGCAAAAATGGTGGGTTAAAGATGGAAACACTTGGTACTACCTAAACGGTTCAGGTGCTATGGAAACTGGTTGGTTGCAAGACGGTGGTAAATGGTACTACCTTGAAAACTCAGGTGCTATGAAAGCTAGCCAATGGTTTGAAGTTGCTGGTAAATGGTACTACGTTGACGGTTCAGGTGCCCTTGCAGTTAACACTACTGTAGGTGGATACACTGTTAACGGAAACGGTGAATGGGTTAAATAATCTAATTCAATAAAAAGTAGGAGATTTTTCCTACTTTTTTATTTTTACCATAAAAATCCAGTTTTCCTTAGAATTTTTTTAAAAAATAAGATACAATAAAAATAGGCATAATAGCTAAATTTTAAAAAATGGAGAATGTTCACATGAAAAATAAAAAAGCTTTAGCTCTAGCTCTAGCTAGTGTAACAATGGCGGGTGCTGCTGCTTTAACTACTTACTCAGCAATTACTGCTCCTTCTGTACATGCAGAAGAATTTGTTCGTAAAACAGAATGGATAACTGTTGCTAATGATAGTGCCCGTACTCGTACAACTGTCTATTTTGAAGCAGGAGATCAAAAAATTGATAAGCATAAGTACATCGATAAATATGAATATCAAAGTACTTATGTAGAAGGTGGAGTACGTTACTATGTATTTGTATTAAAGGGAACAAAGCTTGCTGAATTGGAAAATGATCCTAATACAGCGTCAGCGGATTTGAATAAACAAGGTTATAAATCTACTGATAAAGGAAATAGCTGGCGTGAAGTATCAGGTAATCGCTATTTCTACTCAAAAGGAAATCCAGTCAAAGGTTGGGCAATCATTGATAACAAAACATACTACTTCAATAGCGAAGGAGTTATGGCTCGTGGTATCATTGAAAATGAGTCTGAACGCTACTATCTAGATAATCAAGGTGTGAAGAGAACTGGTTTTATCAAAGTAGGTGAAAAGACTTATTACTTTGATGGAAATGGTGTCCGTAAGACAGAAGTTGTAACAGATAATGATAAAACTTACTTTGTAAAAGATGGTGTTGTTACAAACGGAGTTCATAAAGTTGGTACAAAATGGTATTTCTTTACTGCAGATGGTAAAGCTCAATCTGGTATTGTAAAAGATAGTGATGGTAAATGGTATTACATCACTGCAGAAGGTGAGCGTAAGACAGGTCTCATTAAAGGCGCTGGCGACAAGTATTACTATGTCACTGAAGAAGGTGAACGTAAGTTCGGTGAAATCACTGTTGATGGAAAAACATACTTCTTGACAGATGATTCTAATACAAAAGCTGGTTGGAACAAAGTTGATAATCACTGGATTTATGTAAACAAAGACGGTAAACGTCAAGTTGGATGGCTTAAAGATGGTGGTAAATGGTACTACTTTAATGCTGAAGGCGTGATGCAAAAATGGTGGGTCAAAGATGGTAACAAATGGTACTATCTAAATGGTTCAGGTGAAATGCAAACCGGCTGGTTACAAGATGGTGGTACTTGGTATTACCTAAACAGCTCAGGTGCTATGGAAACTGGCTGGGCTAAAGTGGGTGGTACTTGGTACTACCTTAAAGGCTCAGGTGCTATGGTGACAGGTTGGTTCCAAACAGGTGGTAAATGGTACTACTCATATCCATCAGGTGCTTTGGCTGTGAATACAACCATCGATGGTTACACAGTAAACGCTAATGGTGAGTGGGTGTAGTTTGAATTAGTTTATGTCACTAGGAGATTTTTAGCTTAGTTTTTATAGCAGATACTTACTAAGATGATACTGCAGTTAAATAATTAGTATCTCTAGGTACTCTCCCATTTGTGAAATGTACAATCTAATTAGTTAAAAGATATGAAAGAGAAGGATTTTTGGCCTTCTCTTTTGAGGTTGGGATGAATCTGAATTGTCTCGGGTAAATGAAAGAAGTGAACAGGATAATATTTCAGTCCTGTTCACTTTTATGTTATTCATTATTCTAGGGTCTTATAGTAGTGCCTCAAACTCAGCGACGGTCATTCTCAGCTGCTGGCTGGCAACCTCAGATGACAGTAGCTGTTGACGGACTAGATTTACTAAACCTACTTTTAATCCCTTTTCCATCCCCTCGGCTCGACCACGCTCTAAGCCCTTTTCCTCTGCTTGTTCCAAGGCATAGTCATGAGCCAATAATGCTTGTTCTTCACGCATCCGTAGTTGACTAAACATCTTCCTGTCCTCCTCAGACCAGCTCTTGTAGTCCAGCAATTGGTCTGCTTTGCTAATGGCTCGCTGGGGATTCTGGGTAAATGGCTTATTCCCAAAAAACTCCAACCACGGTTTGTGAACCTCGTCTTTGCTGGTTTCTCTGTATTTTTTTAATTCCAAGAACGCCATCTTGACCAGATGGTTTTCTTGACCGTTAGTGCTGGTTTTACAACAACGCCTCAAACTCAGCGACGCTCATGCCCAATTGCTCACTTGCAACCTCAACGGTTAAAAGATGTTGGCGAACCATATCTAAAAAAGCAAGCAGTTTTCCACGTTCTAAGCCCTTTTCCTCAGCTTGTTCCAAGGCATAGTCCTGTGCTAACAATGCTTGTTCTTCACGCATACGTAGTTGACTAAACATTTTTCTGTCCTCCTCGGACCAGCTCTTGTAGTCCAGTAGTTGATCTGCCTGGATGATGGCTCGCTCGGGTTCTTGAGTAAAGGGTTTATTCCCGAAAAACTCCAACCACGGCTTACGAACCTTGTCTTTGCTGGTTTCTCTATATTTTTTAAGTTCTTATTTGTGATGCTCTTTCAATAGTTCTTCAAACTCAGAGACAGTCATACCTAACTGCTGACTGGCAACCTCGGAAATCAAAAGACCTTGATGGACTAGATTTAGTAGCATAGACAAACTTCCTTCAACTTTCCCACGCTCTAATCCTTTTTCTTCGGCTTGTTCCAAGGCATAATCCTGAGCCAATAATGCTTGTTCTTCGCGCATACGTAGTTGACTAAACATTTTCCTGTCCTCCTCGGACCAGCTCTTGTAGTCCAGCAGTTGGTCTGCTTGACTGATGGCTCGCTCGGGTTCTTGGGTAAAGGGTTTATTCCCAAAAAACTCCAACCACGGTTTGCGAACCTTGTCTTTGCTGGTTTCTCTGTATTTTTTTAATTCCAAGAACGCCATCTTAACCAGATGGTTTTCTTGTCCATTATTGGTGATGGTTAAAACCTCACCTGTCGTATCCTCGCGCATGCTAAAACTGTGAAAAGCCAAGTCATCCGAGAAATAATTGCTATCGACAATTGCGATAGCGTATACTGGTGCGATGTGTTTGTAGCTCTGGTGGGTATCACCTTCTCGTTGGCGAATTTTTTCAAGGTTTTGATTGACCTGACTGCATAGGTAAGCCCACAAACGATTAATGAAAAAATTCTGATGATGAACTTGGATTTCGATAATAACCTGCGTGCCATTATCCAACTCCGCCAAGACATCTATACTGGTATAGAAATCCTGCGCTGAATAAGGCATGGAGGGTAATACGTGAATATTGCTTCCCTCCAAAATGGTTACATTTTTGGCTGGTAAATCCAACATGTCGCGAATAAATTGACAAGTGATTTCTGGATTGCTAAAGATTTTCTTAGCAACCAAGTCATTGGTCGGGCTGATGCCCGGATGACGTAATGCCATACTTTCTCTCCTTTCATTATAGCACATTTTTAAATCTAGGTTCACTAGATTCTCTGGCTCTATCTATTTATTCGGAAAAAGTATGAAAAATACTCGGTCTGGCTCTTCCCAATGGTATTTTTTAGTGCTTTCCTTTATAATGGGTGTATGGATAAGAAAAAATTATTATTGATTGATGGGTCTTCTGTTGCTTTTCGGGCGTTTTTTGCGCTCTATCAGCAGTTGGACCGTTTTAAGAATGCGGCTGGTTTGCATACCAATGCCATTTATGGCTTCCAGTTGATGTTGAGTCATTTGTTGGAGAGGGTTGAGCCTAGTCATATTTTGGTTGCTTTTGATGCGGGAAAGACGACCTTCCGGACAGAGATGTATGCGGACTATAAGGGTGGTCGGGCCAAGACTCCTGATGAGTTTCGTGAGCAATTTCCCTTTATTCGTGAGTTGCTGGATCATATGGGGATTCGTCACTATGAGTTGGCTCAGTATGAGGCGGATGACATCATTGGGACGCTGGATAAACTAGCTGAGCAGGATGGTTTTGATATTACCATTGTCAGTGGGGACAAGGATTTGATTCAGCTGACGGATGATCATACGGTGGTTGAAATTTCCAAGAAAGGTGTGGCTGAGTTTGAGGCCTTTACGCCAGAATATCTTATGGAAAAGATGGGCATCACACCGACTCAGTTTATCGATCTCAAGGCGCTCATGGGTGATAAGTCGGATAATATCCCTGGGGTGACCAAAATCGGGGAAAAGACGGGTATCAAGCTCTTGCTGGAGCATGGTTCTCTTGAGGGGATTTATGAAAATATTGATGGGATGAAGGCTTCTAAGATGAAGGAAAATCTCATCAATGATAAGGAACAGGCCTTTTTGTCTAAAACACTAGCGACCATTGATACCAAGGCACCGATTGAGATTGGTTTGAAGGATTTGGCCTATAGTGGTCCAGATGTGGAAAATCTCGGGAAATTCTACGATGAGATGGGTTTTAAACAGCTCAAGCAGGCTTTAAATGTGTCGTCAGCTGATGTGGCTGAAAGTTTGAACTTTACTATCGTTGATCAAGTCCGTCAAGATATGCTGAGTGAAGAATCCATCTTCCATTTTGAGCTTTTTGGTGAGAATTACCATACGGATGATTTGGTTGGATTTGCCTGGTCTGGTGGGGAAAAGCTCTATGCTACAGACAAGCTTGAACTTTTGCAAGACCCGATTTTTAAGGACTTTTTAGAAAAAACACCTCTGAGAGTTTATGACTTTAAGAAGGCTAAAGTTCTCTTGAATCGTTTTGGTGTGGATTTGCAGGCGCCTGCTTTTGATAGCCGTTTGGCTAAATACCTCCTTTCGACTGTTGAGGACAATGAAATTGCGACTATTGCTAGTCTTTATGGTCAGACTTACTTGGTTGATGATGAGACCTTCTACGGTAAAGGTGTTAAAAAGGCCATTCCTGAACGCGAGAAATTCTTGGAACATTTGGCGCGTAAGCTTGCTGTTTTGGTTGAAACAGAGCCTGTTTTACTTGAAAAACTCAGTGAAAATGGACAATTAGAGCTTCTTTATGATATGGAGCAACCTCTAGCTTTTGTCCTTGCCAAGATGGAAATTGCTGGAATTAAGGTTAAAAAAGAAACCTTGCTTGAGATGCAGGCTGAAAATGAGCTTGTCATTGAAAAACTCACTCAAGAGATTTATGAACTGGCTGGTGAGGAGTTTAATATCAACTCGCCTAAGCAGTTGGGCGTACTTCTTTTTGAAAAATTGGGACTTCCTCTAGAGTACACTAAGAAAACCAAGACTGGATACTCGACAGCCGTGGATGTCCTGGAGCGCCTTGCTCCTATTGCTCCGATTGTTAAGAAAATTCTTGATTACCGTCAGATTGCTAAGATTCAGTCTACTTATGTGATTGGCTTGCAGGACTGGATTTTGGCTGATGGAAAGATTCATACTCGCTATGTGCAGGATTTGACCCAGACAGGGCGTCTGTCTAGTGTGGATCCAAACTTGCAAAACATTCCTGTGCGTTTGGAGCAGGGGCGCTTGATTCGTAAAGCTTTTGTACCTGAGTGGGAGGATAGTGTGCTGCTCAGCTCCGACTATTCACAGATTGAATTGCGCGTTTTGGCGCATATTTCTAAGGATGAGCACTTGATTAAGGCCTTCCAAGAGGGGGCAGATATCCATACTTCGACAGCCATGCGGGTCTTTGGCATTGAGCGTCCTGAGGATGTGACTGCAAACGACCGTCGCAATGCTAAGGCAGTTAACTTTGGGGTGGTTTATGGAATTTCAGACTTTGGCTTGTCTAATAATCTGGGCATTAGTCGTAAGGAAGCCAAAGCCTACATTGATACCTACTTTGAACGCTTCCCAGGTATTAAAAACTACATGGATGAAGTGGTGCGTGAGGCGCGTGATAAGGGCTATGTGGAGACCCTCTTCAAGCGTCGTCGTGAGTTGCCAGATATCAATTCGCGCAACTTCAACATTCGTGGTTTCGCAGAGCGGACAGCTATCAACTCTCCTATTCAGGGTTCGGCGGCAGATATTCTCAAGATTGCCATGATTCAGCTGGATAAAGCCTTAGTTGCAGGTGGTTATCAGACTAAGATGCTGTTACAAGTGCACGATGAAATTGTCCTTGAAGTTCCTAAATCTGAATTAGCAGAGATGAAAAAATTAGTGAAACAAACTATGGAAGAAGCCATTCAAGTCAGTGTTCCCCTCATCGCAGATGAGAATGAAGGGGCAACCTGGTACGAGGCTAAATAAAAAGGGGGCTAGTCCTCCTTTTTTGTAGTAGAATTATGCAAGCCTTTTCAAATTGTGCTATACTGATGAAAAGGAGGATTTCTATGAGTCAAGAATTTATCAATCCAAGTGATGGCGTGATTCGTCAGTATCTCGCAACGAGTAAAACCCTTGCTGTGGTGGGTTTGTCAGATCGTGAGGAAACAACCAGCAATCGAGTGACCAAGGAAATGCAGGATCGGGGTTATAAAATTATCCCAGTCAATCCCAAGGCGGCAGGTGGCGAAATCTTGGGTGAAAAGGCTTATGCTAGTCTAGCAGAGATTCCTTTTCCTGTAGACATTGTCAATGTTTACCGTCGCAGTGAATTTTTGCCCGATGTGGCGCGTGATTTTCTCAAAGCTGATGCTAAGATTTTTTGGGCGCAGCTAGGACTTGAAAATCTAGAAGCGGAAGAGATTTTGCGTGCTGGTGGATGCGATGACATTGTGATGAATCGCTGCATCAAGAGAGAACATACACGCTTGATTGAGGAAGCATAAGAAGAAGGTAGCTGGTGGGCTACCTTTTGTGTTATGCTCAATGAAAATCAAAGGGCAAACTAGAAAACTAGCCGCAGATTTCTCAAAACACAGTTTTGAGGTTGTAGATAAGACTGACGAAGTCAGTCACATATATACGGCAAGGCGACGTTGACGTGGCTTGAAGAGATTTTCGAAGAGTGTTAGAAAATGCCGATAAGGGTCTGTATACCGAGACTGGTGAGGATGATGGCTATCCAGCAGATGGCTCCAAGAAGAATGGATTTTCCGCTGGATTTGACCATAGCTACCAGATTGGTTTTGAGACCGATAGCACTCATGGCCATGATAATGAGGAATTTGGAGAGTTGTTTGAGAGGGGTAAAGAAATTACTGGACACACCAAGAGAGGTTAGGAGGGTAGTTAGGAGAGATGCAAGGATAAAGTAAAGGATAAAAAGTGGGAAGACTTTTTTCAGTTGTAATCCTTGCTTATTTTTTTGCTCTCGACTTTGCCAGTAGGAGAGAAAGAGAGTGATGGGGATGATAGCCAGAGTACGTGTGAGTTTGACAATGGTTGCGGATTCGAGGGTATTACTTTGGTAAAGGCTATCCCAGGCGCTGGCTGTGGCGGTTACAGAGGAAGTATCATTGACCGCAGTCCCTGCAAAGAGGGCGAAGCCGTCATTGGATAGATGAAGCCAGGTGCCGAGAGTTGGAAAGATAAGTGCAGCCAAGACATTGAAGAAAAAGATAACGGAGATGGCTTGGGCGACTTCCTTTTCCTTGGCGTGAATAACAGGCGCTGTCGCCGCAATGGCAGATCCCCCACAGATGGAAGAACCTACTCCAATCAAGGTAGCCAGTTTTGTGTCCAGTGCAAAGAAGCGCTGGAAAAGGTAGGCAACAATCAAGGCTATTGAGATAGTGGACAGGATGACAGGGAGCGAAGATTGCCCAACTGCGAAGACTTGCGAGATATTGAGACCAAAACCAAGCAAAATAACAGCATATTGGAGCAATTTCTTGGAACTAAAGGTCAATCCTGCGTCTAGTTGTTTGTATGGTGAGAGCCAGGGGTGGAGGAGCATTCCAGCAAAAATTGCAAAAACAGGTGCACCCACGACGGGGAAAAGTCCTCCTAGAAACCAAGATACGATAGAAATGAGAAGGCAGACCAAGATCCCTGCTCCATTTTTTGATAGAAATGACATACAAACCTCCAAATAGAATCTGTTACCATTATAGACCTGTAAACAGGAAAAGTAAAATAGAAAGTGGAGCTAACAATTATTTGACAAGTAGTGCTAATTATGTGATAATAATCTTACAAGAACTGTAACGAAGTCTTGGCAAAAACAAAAATACCAGAGCTCCACCTCTGGTATTTCTTTTTGTCCAGTTACATTAAAACTAAACTCAGGTTATATTTTTTTGTCGCGCTTATCTAGCCACTTTCTGACTATCCACTCAGAAATGACATTACCGGTAATAGTAATCAGTAATGGTGCTAGAATAACTGTAACGAAGATTAGCAAAAACTCACCTCCAAACTAAGTTCGTTAGTGGAGTTGCGACAAATTCATTTTAACATACTTCAATTTGTTATGCTAGCGTTATTCTATCATGTATTTTTGCGGTCGGGGGGCTTTTGTAGTATAATAGAGATACGTTTTGAAAGTAGGAGGTATCTATGGACTTAACTAAGCGCTTTAATAAACAGTTAGATAAGATTCAAGTTTCCTTGATTCGTCAGTTTGACCAGGCTATTTCTGAGATTCCTGGGGTCTTGCGTTTGACCTTGGGGGAACCTGATTTTACAACGCCAGATCATGTCAAGGAGGCGGCTAAGCGAGCGATTGATCAGAACCAATCCTACTATACAGGGATGAGTGGTCTGTTGACCTTACGTCAGGCAGCCAGTGACTTTGTTAAGGAAAAATACCAACTGGACTATGCTCCTGAAAATGAAATCTTGGTTACAATTGGGGCGACAGAAGCCTTATCTGCTACTTTGACGGCTATTTTGGAAGAGGGAGACAAGGTGCTCTTGCCAGCTCCTGCTTATCCAGGCTATGAGCCGATTGTCAATCTAGTTGGGGCAGAGATTGTCGAGATTGATACGACTGAAAATGGGTTTGTCTTGACTCCTGAGATGTTGGAGAAGGCCATTTTGGAGCAGGGTGATAAGCTCAAGGCGGTTATTCTCAACTATCCAGCTAATCCGACAGGAATTACCTACAGTCGGGAGCAGTTGGAAGCTTTGGCAGCTGTTTTACGCAAATACGAAATTTTCGTTGTCTGTGATGAGGTCTACTCAGAATTGACCTACACAGGCGAAGTCCATGTATCTCTGGGAACTATGTTGAGAGATCAGGCTATTATTATCAATGGTCTATCTAAATCACATGCCATGACAGGTTGGCGTTTGGGACTGATTTTCGCTCCTGCGGCCTTTACAGCCCAGTTAATCAAGAGTCACCAGTATTTGGTTACTGCCGCAAATACCATGGCGCAACATGCTGCGGTAGAAGCCTTGACGGCTGGTAAAAACGATGCGGAGCCTATGAAGAAGGAATACATCCAGCGTCGGGATTATATTATTGAGAAAATGACTGCTCTTGGTTTTGAGATTATCAAACCAGACGGTGCCTTCTATATCTTTGCTAAGATTCCAGCAGGTTACAATCAAGACTCCTTTGCCTTTTTGAAGGATTTTGCTCAGAAGAAGGCCGTTGCCTTTATCCCTGGTGCAGCCTTTGGGCGTTACGGGGAAGGTTATGTTCGTCTATCTTATGCAGCCAGCATGGAGACTATCAAAGAAGCCATGAAACGACTTGAGGAGTACATGAGAGAAGCATGATTCAGTCTATCACGAGTCAAGGCTTGGTGCTCTACAATCGTAACTTTCGTGAGGATGACAAGTTAGTCAAGATTTTTACAGAGCAGGCTGGCAAGCGCATGTTTTTCGTTAAACACGCTGGTCAGTCTAAGCTGGCGCCTGTTATTCAACCCTTGGTGCTGGCACGATTTCTCTTGCGAATCAATGATGACGGGCTCAGCTACATTGAGGACTATCACGAGGTCATGACCTTTCCCAAGATTAATAGTGATCTCTTTGTCATGGCTTATGCGACCTACGTGGCAGCTCTTGCAGATGCTAGTTTGCAGGACAATCAGCAGGATGCTCCCTTGTTTGCTTTTTTACAAAAGACTTTGGAGTTGATGGAAGCGGGCTTGGATTATCAGGTTTTGACCAATATTTTTGAAATCCAAATCTTGACCCGATTTGGGATCAGCCTCAATTTTAATGAGTGTGTTTTTTGCCATCGGGTTGGTCAGGCTTTTGATTTTTCTTTCAAATATGGAGCCTGTCTCTGTCCAGATCATTATCATGAGGATGAGAGACGTTGCCATCTCAATCCCAATATCCCCTATCTGCTCAATCAATTTCAAGCCATTGATTTTGAGACCTTGGAAACCATTTCGCTCAAGCCTGAAATCAAGCAAGAGCTACGCCAATTTATGGATCAGATCTACGAAGAGTACGTAGGGATTCACCTAAAATCAAAGAAATTTATTGATTCCCTAGCAGACTGGGGTCAATTACTAAAAGAGGAAAAGAAATGAAAAAAATCGCAGTAGATGCCATGGGGGGCGATTATGCACCTCAGGCCATCGTTGAGGGGGTCAATCAAGCCCTGGCTGATTTTTCAGATATCGAGGTTCAACTCTACGGAGATGAACGTAAAATCAAGCAATATCTGACAGCGACAGAGCGCGTCAGCATTATCCATACGGATGAGAAGATTGATTCAGACGATGAACCTACGAGAGCTATTCGGAAGAAGAAAAATGCCAGTATGGTATTGGCAGCCAAGGCTGTCAAAGAGGGTGAAGCAGATGCTGTTCTTTCCGCAGGAAATACAGGTGCTTTACTAGCAGCAGGATTTTTCATCGTGGGTCGTATCAAGAATATCGACCGTCCTGGACTTATGTCAACATTACCTACCATTGATGGGAAGGGTTTTGACATGCTAGACCTTGGTGCTAATGCGGAAAATACAGCCCAGCACCTTTATCAATATGCGGTTCTAGGTTCCTTCTATGCAAAAAATGTCCGTGGCATTGCGCAACCACGTGTTGGCTTGCTCAACAACGGAACAGAGAGTAGTAAGGGTGACCCGCTTCGCAAGGAAACCTATGAATTACTAGTAGCTGATGAAAGTTTGAACTTTATCGGAAACGTGGAAGCGCGTGATTTGATGAATGGCGTTGCGGATGTTGTCGTGGCAGATGGTTTCACGGGAAACGCTGTGCTTAAGTCCATTGAAGGGACAGCCATGGGAATCATGGGTTTGCTCAAGACCGCTATTACAGGTGGTGGTCTCCGAGCGAAACTAGGCGCCCTCCTTCTCAAGGACAGCCTCAGAGGTTTGAAAAAACAGCTTAACTATTCAGATGTTGGTGGAGCGGTCTTATTTGGTGTCAAGGCACCTGTTGTCAAGACTCATGGCTCAAGCGATGCCAAGGCTGTGTATAGTACGATTCGCCAGATTCGTACCATGCTAGAAACAGACGTAGTTGCCCAGACTGCGCGTGAATTTTCAGGAGAATAAAAGAGATGACAGAAAAAGAAATTTTTGACCGTATTGTGACCATTATCCAAGAGCGACAGGGAGAGGACTTTGTCGTGACAGAATCCTTGAGTCTGAAAGATGATTTGGATGCTGACTCAGTTGACTTGATGGAGTTTATCTTGACACTGGAAGATGAATTTAATATCGAAATCAGCGATGAGGAAATTGATCAACTGCAAAGTGTAGGAGATGTGGTTAAGATTATTCAAGCAAAATAGAAATCGGAGTTCCAAGGCACTTGCTTTGGAATTTTTCTTTGGTTCAAATGACCGTTTAGGAACAGATTTAGTCTTTCTAGGGACAGGAGAAATCTGAGGAGAAATAAGGGATATAATAGAGTCAGAAAAAATCAATCTCCAAAAAGGAGAAAAAAGAAAGGATTTTTATAGAGTTGTATCAATACGGTATTACTCAAAATACAATTCGTAGATATTGGTAATATTGTCTAATTTTTCACAATATTATTGACTTTGACTATGAAAAGTATTAGAATATAGCTAAATAAAGAGGTAAGTCCTCTTATAGCTATTCAATAAAGGAGGAAATGGCTATGAAAAAATCTAAACTACTTACTCTTGGTTTGCTTGCAGGTGCTGGTCTGCTTTTGTCTATCAACCAAGCACAGGCTGCAGATACTTGGGTTAAAAATGGTGCTGACTGGAATCTTTCACAAGATGGTAGTCTCGCTAAGGATAAATGGGTACAAAATGCTGGCTCATGGTATCACTTCGACAGCACTGGTAAAATGCAGACAGGCTGGCTCAAAGACGGCAATACTTGGTATTCTCTAGCAGATAGTGGTGCTATGCGCACTGGCTGGTACAAGGAAGGTAGCACATGGTACTCACTAGCAGATAGTGGTGCCATGCGTACAGGTTGGTACAAAGAAGGATCTACATGGTATTACCTCAAAGACGGTGGCGCTATGGCAACAGGATGGGCGACTGCAAATGGTAAATGGTCTTACTTTGAAAGATCAGGTGCTATGGTTGCAGATAGAGCTGTTCCAGCCAGTGATGGGGAAAGTTATGTCATTGGTAAGGATGGCTATCTAGCAAATAGAAAAGATGCTGGATACAATATTCATGATATTGTCAAACTTGGAGATGGGCAAGAATATTTGCTAAATGCTAAAGGTGACGATGTTATTATTGAAAAAAACACTTGGTATATCAAGCCTGAAATCAAGAAGTTTTCTGACAAATATGGGGATGAGGTTGCAAATACTACCTTAGCTTTAGTGGATAATAAAGAAGAAGGACAAGAAATTGATTCTAAGGCGGTTGTACAGAACTTCCAAAACTTACCAAATCGCTACTACTTTGATGAAAATGGACATCGTGTGGTTAATATCCCAGCAATGACAACCTATTCAGAGATTAAAAAAGTTGGTAATGATGTCTATTTAGAAAATCCAGGTGCACGACTTCGTCTTGGAGCTACCAATTTTACAATCAATAACAATAAACTATACTATTTAGAAAATGAGCAAGGTAAGCTCAAAACAGGTTACTTTGTATTAATTGATGATGGAGCAACCACTACTCACCATCACATTCTAGCCTATGCGGATCAATCAAGTGAGATTCTTAAGATGAAACGCTTGCCATCAGGAGTTTCAAATTTCCTTGATAAAGAAATTGATGGTTTATATGGTGAAAAAATTAAAATTGAATCTCCACACTCAAACGAATATTATAAAGTGGTTGTGGTTAAATAAAAATAATATCTTCACAACTAATTGTTAACACTCTAACCAATATACCATTTTCAGGAGGCTTTAGATTTCTTGTATTTTAAAAGGAAACTAAAGCCTTTTGTAGATGGAGCAGGGGATAGAGTTATCTATAAAATAATGAAAAGGAGTCTGTCATGGAAATGAAAAATACATTTGTAGAATTGGAACAATTTGAAGAGTTAACCCCAGAGGTATTGAAGGAAGTGAATGGTGGAGGGATTTTTGAAGATGCCGTAAAATGGTGCGATAAGTTATTTAGTACGGGTAGACACTTTGCTTAAATTCACAGTATTCGTTAGAGATTAGATTTATTTATGATTATTTTAGAATTCTTAGTTTCTGTGCTATATATACTGTTGGTAGTCGTTTCAACCATGGTACCTACTATTTATTTGGGTGCTAAAATTTCCCCAGAATTTTATAAAAAACGTTATTGGATTCTTGTATTTTTAATTAGTTTATCTGCTCGTCAAACATTTGGAGAATTATTTCATATAGGAATCATTCTCTTCTTTTACTGTGTTTTTTTATTAGTATTGCACAAGAGAAAAGGGGAAGCTTTTTTTCTTTCTCTGTATCTTTTTCTCTTCTTTCAAAGTATTCGTTACTTATTTTTGACAATTTGGATTCGTGTATTATCTGGTGAGCATTGTTGTTTCGTAGATTCGTTTTCTACTTTATATATATCTATATTTGATTTATTATCAATCTTTCTATGTTGTAAAATTATGAAGCGTTGGTCTTTGGATTTGGATTTATTCTTTTCAGATACTTTTAAAACCCACTATCGTAAGAGCTTTTTCATTATCCTACCTCTGACTGGATTTAGGATATTCTCTTCGTTCATGACCAATAGAAATAGTTCTTTTTACGTTCGCTTTGACACGACCATTTCTCTCCTGATTTTCATTCTCTTTTTCTCCTGGCTCTTTTATATCAGACACTTAGAGCAGGTTTATCGTGATGAGCAGACCATTCAGAGACAGGAAGAAGAAAATCGTTCCTTGCAAGGGATGGTGGATAAGTTGGGTCATCTCTATGATGAGGTTCGAGGTTTCCGTCATGATTTTGCAGGGATTGTCGCTAGCATGGAGCCTGCCATAGCGAATCAAGATATGGCTGAGGTGTCTACCATTTATCAAGATGTCTTTCTAAAGACCAATGAAAAGCTGAGGAAGGCAGATTACACAGCTTTTAATCTTCACAATATCCATGATATAGCCATTCGTAATACCTTGGCAAAAGCCATGATTGTGGCAGATAATCAGGGAATTCATTTTAGTTTGGAGACGATGGGGGTTGTCGAAGAACTGGCATTGCCGATGTTGGAGGCTATCCGTATCCTCTCTATCCTCACGACAAATGCCTTAGAGGCAGCCAGTGAGGCTGAAAATCCGCAGATTCGGGTTGCTTTGTTGGCAGGTGATAGGAGTGTCCGTTTCATCATTGAAAACACTCGTAAGAAAGAAGAACTGAATCCCATCATTCTCAGTCAAAAGGGTTACTCTACCAAGGGAAACCACAGTGGACTGGGCTTAGCGACCTTGGAGGATATGGTTTTTCATTATGATTTGAACTTAGATACCCAGCTAGGAGAAACGACCTTTAGACAAGATTTAGAATTGCCATTTAAGGATGAGAAACGAGGGGAAGAGGAATGAGAATTTTAGTTTTGGAAGACGATAGAGTCCAACAAGGACGGATAGAGCAGACTTTACTAGATATCGGTCGCTCTCGCAATTTAAGATTGGAAATTGATATTGCCAAAAGCTATGGAGATGTTGAAAAGTATTCTCAGTATTTTGACCATTACCAGCTCTATTTATTGGATTTAGAGATTGATGGAGAGCGTGAACGGGGCTTTCAGGTTGCTCAACAGATTCGGGAGCGAGATCCCTTTACAAGTATTGTCTTTGTGTCCACACACTCGGAGGCCTTGCCTCTAGCTTTTCGCTACCACTTGTCTGCCTTGGATTTTATTTCCAAGGATCAGCCTGAGGAGGATTACCGTTATCAGCTGGAGCGCTGTTTGGACTATGTATTAGCAGTGGATAAGAGGGAAAGTATGTGTCTCTTCACCTATAGTTTTGAGGGAAGACGGGGCTTTACTCTGCCCTACCATGAGATTTTAGCCTTTGAAACTTCAGTGGAATCCCACCGTATCAAGGTTTATTATGCCAATCATTCTATCAAGACCATTTATGGCAGTCTCAAGGATATTGCTGCTAAGGCTGAAAAAGATTACTTTGTCTATGCCAATCGCAATACGTTGGTTAGTTTACAGGCCATTGAAGAGATGACTGCGACAGAAGTGACCCTGTTAGAAGGCTTGCATTTCCCCGTATCACGAACAGCCAGAAGAACCCTTAAAAAACATCTCAATGTCTAATATCTGTTAGACTCGGATGAGTTTATCAATAAGAATGTCGGAAAAATTTCTGATATTCTTATTTTTTTGACTTCTTTTTCGAATAGATAAGTGAGAGGGAAAGGAAGGAGTGTGCTTCATGTATCTACCAATTTTTATCCGTGGTTTACTAAATTATTTTTCAAATAAATTTAATTAGTTGTACATTTTTGAATTGTTTTTCGAATAGATAAATAAGAGGAAAAGGAAAGGAGTCTGGTTTATGTTTATATCAATGTTCTACCCATGGTTCACTGAGTTATTTTTTAAATAAATTGAATTTAGTTGTACATTTTCGAAATTTTTTTCGAATAAATAAGTGAGAGAAAAAAGAAAGGAGCCTGGTTTATGTATCTACCGATTTTCTATTCATGGTACATTAAATTATTTTTTAAATAAAATTTAATTTAGTTGTACATTTTCGAAAATTTTTTTTCGAATAAATAAGTGAGACGAAAAGGAATTCAGTAATTTATCTATTCTGGTTTTTAAAATGGTTTAAGAGCCAGAAATCGTAAACTAAAAAATAGAAATAAAGGAGAAAAAAGATGACAAATTTTGACAAAATGGAACAGAACTTTGTAGCTCTTACAGAAGAAGAGTTGATGAATGTAGATGGGGGAATTATTCCGATAGCAGTAGCAGCTAGTATTATTGCAGGTTCAGCATTTGCTGGTTTAAGTGCAGGAGTAGCTATTGGAATTAGTCGAAACAAGAGATAATGAGAGAATCAATGAAGTTTTCAAACGAATTTGCGGCTGTTATTATATCAGCCTCAGGAATAGTGGGTTTATTAGTAGGAGTAGCTATTGGATTAGCTAGTATTATTTAAAAAGGAGTATATCATGCAAAATTTGAATCAATTTGAAATCGTAAAGCAAAATGAATTAGAGCAAGTACAAGGCGGAGTGGGTTTATTGATTGTTATCGGAGGCTCATTACTTGCTGCAGGTGGAGCTGGGGTAGCTGGTTATTGGTTATCTCGTACGTTTGGTTAATATATTTAAAGGAGTAGGTGGGATATGAAAAAATTAGAGGAAAAATTTGAGATCATGGCAGAAGCAGATTTGGCTAGTACCGAGGGTGGACTTATTATTACTACTTCTACAGCTATCGCTTGGGGTGTTTTAGGAGTTGTTGCCTATATGTACGGTCGTCATCTAGGAAGCAGACGTTAATTTTAACAATTTGATACATATTTTATTAAAGAATGTAAGAAAAACTATGAATCGTAATTTAGAACGGTGTTATCTATTCTAAACATGAATAGATCATACCATAGGTGGCTTAGAAATAGCAGGGACATTAGAAATTGAAGTAACTTTAAATAGGATGTCGTAAAGGTTACTATCAATGATTTATTTGTTCCAAGCTTGCCTAGGGTGACAGTAAAACATCAATTTCCTTTCATACCATATTTTTAGTAGGCAGGACATTTGTTCTGCCTATTTTTTGCCAAAAGTGCAGTTGAGGTGTTTATTTTTGAGGGATTACATGTATTTTTTGATAAAATATGATAAAATAGGTATAGAAATTAGGAAAGTTGAAGAAAAGAAATGAAGAAGATTTTAAAATATTTTTTAGTATTTGTTTTTCTATTTTTGATGAATATCTTCATCTTTAAGATACTAGCAACTCTGGGATTTCAGCTGACAATGAGTGAAAAGAGTTATATTGTACCACCGCTGTTTTCGATTATCGTTTTATATATGATTGACAAAAGAATTAGGAAGAAAAAGAAATAAATATATATTTTAGGTAGAACGTTTGTTCTGCCTATTTTTTTATCCCAAAAGTGCAGTTGGGAGGGAGATAGGCGCATTTGGGAAGGAAGTCCAGTATTTGTTTAGTGATTGGGGTAAGATAGTTGTTATCAGATGAGTTTATACTCTTCGAAAATCAAATTCAAACCACGTCAACGTCGCCTTGCCGTATATATGTGACTGACTTCGTCAGTCCTATCTACAACCTCAAAACAGTGTTTTGAGCAGCCTGCGGCTAGTTTCCTAGTTTGTTCTTTGATTTTCATTGAGTATTAGGGAAAAGGAGATGAATATGAAATTTGGGAAACGTCACTATCGTCCGCAGGTGGATCAGATGGACTGCGGTGTAGCTTCATTAGCCATGGTTTTTGGCTACTATGGTAGCTATTATTCTTTGGCGCACTTGAGAGAATTAGCCAAGACGACCATGGATGGGACGACGGCTTTGGGCTTGGTCAAAGTGGCAGAGGAGATTGGCTTTGAGACGCGGGCTATCAAGGCGGATATGACGCTCTTTGATTTGCCAGATTTGACTTTTCCTTTTGTTGCCCATGTGCTTAAGGAAGGGAAATTGCTCCACTACTATGTGGTGATTGGGCAGGATAAGGATAGCATTCATATTGCTGATCCAGATCCTGGGGTGAAATTGACCAAACTACCACGTGAGCGTTTTGCGGAAGAATGGACAGGAGTGACTCTGTTTATGGCACCGAGTCCAGATTACAAGCCTCATAAGGATCAAAAGAATGGTTTGCTCTCTTTTATCCCTATATTAGTGAAGCAGCGTGGCTTGATTGCCAATATCGTTTTGGCAACACTCTTGGTAACCTTGATTAACATTGTGGGTTCTTATTATCTGCAGTCTATCATTGATACCTATGTGCCAGATCAGATGCATTCGACACTGGGGATTATTTCTATTGGGCTGGTGATTGTTTATATTCTTCAGCAAATCTTGTCTTATGCCCAGGAGTATCTCTTACTTGTTTTGGGGCAACGCTTATCGATTGATGTGATTTTGTCCTATATCAAGCATGTTTTTCACCTGCCTATGTCCTTTTTTGCGACACGCAGGACAGGGGAAATCGTGTCTCGTTTTACAGATGCTAACAGTATCATTGATGCGCTGGCTTCGACCATTCTTTCGATTTTCCTAGATGTGTCAACGGTTGTCATTATTTCCCTTGTTTTATTTTCACAAAATACCAATCTCTTTTTCATGACCTTATTGGCACTTCCCATCTATACAGTGATTATCTTTGCTTTTATGAAGCCGTTTGAAAAGATGAATCGGGACACCATGGAAGCTAATGCGGTTCTGTCTTCTTCTATCATTGAGGACATTAATGGTATTGAGACTATCAAGTCTTTAACCAGTGAAAGTTCACGATATCAAAAGATTGACAAGGAATTTGTAGATTATCTGAAAAAATCCTTTACCTATAGTCGAGCAGAGAGTCAGCAAAAGGCTCTGAAAAAGGTTGCCCATCTCTTGCTTAATGTCGGCATTCTCTGGATGGGGGCTGTTCTGGTCATGGATGGAAAAATGAGTTTGGGGCAGTTGATTACCTATAATACCTTACTTGTTTACTTTACCAATCCTTTGGAAAATATCATCAATCTGCAAACCAAGCTTCAGACAGCGCAGGTTGCCAATAACCGTTTGAA
This sequence comes from Streptococcus sp. KHUD_015, assembly GCF_051106265.1. Lineage (GTDB taxonomy): Bacteria > Bacillota > Bacilli > Lactobacillales > Streptococcaceae > Streptococcus. Next base: position 2,096,577 of record NZ_CP193665.1, on the reverse strand, counting down.
TGAGGTTTATCTGGTAGCTTCTGAGTTTGAGGAGAAGAAAACGGTTGAGGATTTGAGCTTGATGAAGGGAGATATGACCTTCAAGCAGGTTTCCTACAAGTATGGCTATGGTCGAGACGTTTTGTCGGACATCAATTTGACCATTCCTCAAGGTTCTAAGGTGGCTTTTGTGGGGATTTCAGGGTCAGGTAAGACGACCTTGGCCAAGATGATGGTTAATTTTTACGACCCAAGTCAGGGAGAGATTAGTTTGGGTGGTGTCAATCTCAATCAGATTGATAAAAAGGCCCTGCGTCAGTACATCAACTACCTGCCTCAACAGCCCTATGTCTTTAACGGAACGATTTTGGAGAATCTTCTTTTGGGAGCCAAGGAGGGGACGACTCAGGAGGATATCTTACGGGCGGTTGAATTGGCAGAGATTCGGGAGGATATCGAGCGCATGCCACTGAATTACCAGACAGAATTGACTTCGGATGGGGCAGGAATTTCAGGTGGTCAACGTCAGAGAATCGCCCTAGCGCGTGCTCTCTTGACAGATGCGCCAGTCTTGATTTTGGATGAGGCGACCAGCAGTTTGGATATTTTGACAGAGAAGCGGATCGTAGATAATCTAATGGCTTTAGACAAGACCTTGATTTTCATCGCCCACCGTTTGACTATTGCTGAGCGGACAGAGAAGGTTGTTGTCTTGGATCAGGGCAAAATTGTTGAAGAAGGAAAGCATGCTGATTTGCTTGCAGAGGGTGGCTTTTATGCCCATTTGGTAAATAGCTAGAAAGAGGAGAGGATGAAACTAGAATTTTTAGAAAGTGCGGAGTTTTATAATCGTCGTTACCATAATTTTTCCAGTCGGGTGATTGTACCCATGTCCCTTCTGCTTGTGTTTTTACTTGGATTTGCAACTTTGGCAGAGAAGGAGATGAGTTTGTCTACTAGAGCTACTGTTGAGCCTAGTCGTATCCTTGCAAATATCCAGTCAACTAGCAATAATCGCATTCTTGTCAATCATTTGGAAGAAAATAAGCTGGTTAAGGAGGGGGAGCTTCTGGTTCAATATCAGGAAGGGGCAGAGGGTGTCCAAGCGGAGGCCTATGCTAGTCAGTTGGACATGCTTAAGGATCAAAAAAAGCAATTGGAGTATTTGCAAAAAAGTCTGCAAGAAGGGGAGAACCACTTTCCAGAGGAGGATAAGTTTGGCTACCAAGCCACCTTTCGCGACTACATCAGTCAAGCAGGCAGTCTTAGGGCTAGTACATCGCAACAAAATGAGACCATCGCATCCCAGAATGCAGCAGCTAGCCAAACCCAAGCCGAAATCGGCAATCTCATCAGCCAAACAGAAGCTAAAATTCGCGATTACCAGACAGCTAAGTCAGCTATTGAAACAGGCGCTTCCTTGGCCAGTCAGAATCTAGCCTACTCTCTCTACCAGTCCTACAAGTATCAGGGTGAGGAAAATCCGCAAGCTAAGTCACAAGCAGTTGCGCAGGTTGAAGCACAGCTTTCTCAGTTAGAATCCAGTCTTGCTACTTACCGTGTCCAGTATGCAGGTTCAGGTACCCAGCAAGCCTATGCGTCAGGGTTAAGCAGTCAATTGGAGTCCCTTAAATCCCAACATTTGGCTAAGGTTGGTCAGGAATTGACCCTTCTAGACCAGAAAATCTTGGAGGTGGAGTCAGGTAAGAAGGTACAGGGAAATCTTTTAGACAAGGGGAAAATTACGGCAAGTGAGGATGGAGTGCTTCACCTTAATCCTGAGACCAGTGATTCTACCATGGTTGCAGAAGGTGCCCTACTAGCCCAACTTTATCCGTCCTTGGAAAAAGAAGGGAAAGCTAAACTCACAGCCTATCTAAGTTCAAAAGATGTAGCAAGAATCAAGGTCGGTGACTCTGTTCGCTATACTACGACTTATGATGCCAAGAATCAACTTTTCCTAGATTCTACTATTACAAGTATTGATGCGACAGCTACTAAGGCTGAAAAAGGGAATTTCTTTAAAATTGAGGCGGAGACTAATCTAACTTCGGAGCAGACTGAAAAACTTCGATATGGGGTGGAGGGTCGCCTACAGATGATTACAGGTAAGAAAAGTTACCTGCGTTATTATTTGGATCAATTTTTGAACAAAGAGTAATGTTCGTGTTTTTAGAGTTAAATGATTTTAAAACTGTGAGAAATCTTTTTCTTGCAGTTTTTTCTTTACAATTTTTGAGGTGTATTCGATATTTATTCGGTTAAATTCTTGTTTTTTTGGGTTTTTTGTGGTAGAATGTGCTCAAGTAATACGAAAGGCGAACTTTAAAATGTCAAAACAATTGATCTATTCGGGAAAAGCTAAAGATATCTATACAACTGAGGATGAAAATCTTATTATTTCAACTTACAAGGACCAGGCGACTGCTTTCAATGGTGTCAAGAAGGAGCAGATTGCAGGTAAGGGAGTGTTGAATAATCAGATTTCATCTTTTATTTTTGAGAAATTAAATGCGGCTGGTGTGGCGACTCATTTTGTGGAGAAGCTTTCAGACACGGAACAACTCAATAAAAAGGTTAAGATTATTCCTTTGGAAGTTGTGCTTCGCAACTACACGGCTGGTTCCTTTTCAAAACGTTTTGGTGTAGACGAAGGAATCGCATTTGAGACTCCGGTTGTCGAATTTTACTATAAAAATGATGATTTGGATGATCCATTTATCAATGACGAGCATGTGAAATTCCTACAGATTGCGGATGAACAGCAAATCGCCTACTTGAAGGAAGAAACTCGTCGAATTAATGAACTCTTGAAAGTCTGGTTTGCTGAGATTGGCCTCAAGTTGATTGACTTTAAGCTAGAGTTCGGTTTTGACAAGGATGGCAAGATTATCTTAGCAGACGAATTTTCACCAGATAATTGCCGTTTGTGGGATGCGGATGGCAACCACATGGATAAGGATGTTTTCCGTAGGGGTCTAGGTGAATTAACAGATGTTTACGAAATTGTCTGGGAAAAGTTGAAGGGGTTGAAATAATCTGTTTGTAACGGAAAACCTTCGTCTCTCAACTAAAAGGACTCAGGCTGAAAAGTTCCCCCAGACCTTCTCACTCCGTAGGGGATTGGGAGAACTGACAGACGTTTACGAGATTGTCTGGGAAAAGTTGCAAGAATTGAAATAACAACCTCAAGGTCGTTGGAACATTGTAAGAGCTGAAATAAAGGAATAAGAATTGATGGATAAACGTATTTTTGTTGAAAAAAAGGCTGATTTTCAGGTCAAGTCAGAGAGTTTGGTTAGAGAACTCAAGCATAACTTGGGACTGTCAAGCTTGAAAAGTATTCGTATTGTACAAGTCTATGATGTATTTGATTTGGCAGAGGACCTATTTGCACCTGCAGAGAAGCACATCTTCTCTGAGCAGGTGACAGATCATGTCTTGGACGAAGCTGCTGTACAGGCGGATCTTGCTAACTATGCTTTCTTTGCTATTGAAAGTCTACCTGGTCAATTTGACCAACGTGCAGCATCTTCACAGGAAGCCTTGCTTTTGCTGGGAAGTTCGAGTGATGTGACAGTCAACACAGCCCAACTTTACTTGGTCAATAAAGACATTGATGCGACGGAGTTAGAAGCGGTCAAGAACTACTTGCTCAATCCAGTTGATTCTCGTTTCAAGGACATCACGACAGGGATTGCCAAGCAGGAATTTTCAGAGTCAGACAAGACCATTCCTAAATTGACTTTCTTTGAAAGCTATAGGGCAGAAGATTTTGCTCGCTACAAGGCCGAGCAGGGCATGGCAATGGAAGTGGATGATTTGCTCTTTATCCAAGACTATTTCAAGTCAATCGGGCGCGTGCCAACTGAGACTGAACTCAAGGTTTTGGACACTTACTGGTCTGACCACTGCCGTCACACAACTTTTGAGACAGAGTTGAAGAATATCGACTTTTCAGCTTCTAAATTCCAAAAGCAATTGCAGGTGACTTATGACAAGTATATTGCCATGCGTGATGAGTTGGGACGTTCGGAGAAACCACAAACCTTGATGGATATGGCAACTATTTTCGGTCGTTATGAGCGTGCTAATGGGCGTTTGGATGATATGGAGGTGTCAGACGAAATCAATGCTTGCTCAGTTGAAATCGAAGTGGACGTTGATGGTGTGAAAGTACCATGGCTCCTCATGTTTAAAAACGAAACCCACAATCACCCAACTGAGATTGAGCCATTTGGTGGGGCGGCTACTTGTATCGGTGGAGCCATTCGTGACCCATTGTCAGGTCGCTCATATGTTTACCAAGCTATGCGTATCTCAGGTGCTGGAGATATTACAGCACCGATTTCGGAAACGCGTACTGGGAAATTGCCACAACAGGTTATTTCTAAAACAGCGGCTCATGGTTATTCTTCATATGGTAACCAGATTGGGCTTGCGACAACCTATGTTCGTGAATACTTCCACCCAGGCTTTGTAGCTAAACGTATGGAGCTTGGTGCTGTTGTCGGAGCGGCTCCAAAAGAGAATGTTGTCCGTGAAAAACCAGAAGCGGGTGATGTCATTATCCTCCTTGGAGGTAAGACTGGACGTGATGGTGTCGGTGGTGCGACAGGTTCTTCTAAGGTTCAAACAGTTGAGTCTGTGGAAACTGCTGGAGCTGAAGTTCAAAAAGGAAATGCCATCGAAGAACGCAAGATTCAGCGCCTTTTCCGTAATGGCGATGTGACTCGTCTGATTAAGAAATCCAACGACTTTGGAGCTGGTGGTGTCTGTGTAGCTATTGGTGAATTGGCAGACGGTCTTGAAATCGACCTCAACAAGGTGCCTCTTAAATACCAAGGCTTGAATGGTACAGAAATTGCCATCTCTGAATCACAAGAACGGATGGCGGTCGTGGTTCGTCCCGAAGATGTAGATGCCTTCGTTGCCGAATGTAACAAAGAAAATATTGATGCTGTTGTGGTGGCAACAGTCACTGAAAAACCAAATCTTGTCATGCACTGGAATGGTGAAACAATCGTGGACTTGGAGCGTCGTTTCCTTGATACCAATGGTGTGCGCGTGGTCGTCGATGCTAAGGTTGTGGACAAGGATCTCAAGCTTCCAGAAGAGCGTCAAACATCTGCTAATACACTTGAAGTTGATACCCTTGCGGTTCTATCTGATTTGAATCATGCGAGTCAAAAAGGATTACAGACTATCTTTGACTGCTCTGTTGGACGCTCAACGGTTAATCACCCACTTGGTGGTCGCTACCAACTCACACCGACTGAGGCTTCTGTGCAGAAATTGCCTGTACAACACGGTGTGACTCATACTGCGTCAGTCATGGCCCAAGGATTTAACCCTTATCTGGCAGAATGGTCTCCATACCACGGTGCTGCTTATGCGGTCATCGAAGCAACTGCTCGTTTGGTTGCTGCTGGTGCAAACTGGTCTAAGGCTCGCTTCTCTTACCAAGAGTACTTCGAGCGCATGGATAAACAAGCTGAGCGTTTTGGTCAGCCAGTAGCAGCTCTCCTAGGCTCTATCGAGGCACAAATTCAGCTTGGCTTGCCATCTATCGGTGGTAAGGACTCTATGTCTGGTACCTTTGAAGAATTGACCGTACCGCCAACCTTGGTTGCTTTTGGGGTAACGACAGCAGATAGCCGTAAGGTGCTTTCGCCTGAATTCAAGACTGCTGGGGAAAACATTTACTATATCCCAGGTCAAGCTCTTACTACAGAGATTGATTTTGACTTGATTAAGTCTAACTTTGCTCAGTTTGAAGACATCCAAGATGGTCACAAAGTGACATCTGCATTAGCTGTCAAATATGGTGGTGTGGTTGAAAGTTTGGCACTTGCTACTTTTGGAAATCATATTGGTGCAGAAGTAACCTTGCCTGAACTTGAAACGGCTTTGACAGCTCAATTGGGTGGATTTGTCTTTACCTCTCCTGAAGAAATTGCTGGAGTAGAGAAGATCGGTCAAACAAAAGCAGACTTTACACTGATTGTCAACGGTGTGAAGCTAGATGGACACAAACTTGACAGTGCCTTCCAAGGAAAACTGGAAGAAGTTTACCCAACAGAATTTGCTCAATCGAAAGAACTGGCTGAAGTACCAGTTGTTGCATCAGATGTTGTGATTAAAGCCAAAGAAAAGGTTGAAAAACCGGTAGTTTATATCCCAGTCTTCCCGGGCACCAACTCGGAATATGACTCAGCCAAGGCCTTTGAAAAAGAAGGTGCAGAGGTCAACTTAGTGCCGTTTGTGACCTTGAATGAAGAAGCCATTGTCAAGTCAGTTGAAACTATGGTTGACAATATCGACAAGGCCAATATTCTCTTCTTTGCAGGTGGATTTTCAGCTGCGGATGAACCAGATGGCTCAGCTAAGTTTATCGTCAATATTTTGCTTAATGAAAAAGTGCGTGTAGTTATTGATAGTTTTATCGCTCGTGGTGGTTTGATTATTGGTATCTGTAATGGATTCCAGGCCTTGGTCAAATCAGGTCTTCTTCCATACGGGAACTTCGAAGATGCCAGCAGTATGAGCCCAACCCTCTTCTACAATGATGCCAACCAACACGTGGCTAAGATGGTGGAAACTCGGATTGCCAATACCAACTCACCATGGCTTGCTGGAGTGGAAGTTGGTGAGATTCATGCCATTCCTGTTTCGCACGGTGAAGGGAAATTTGTCGTGACTGCTGAGGAATTTGCAGAGCTCCGTGACAATGGACAAATTTTCAGCCAATACGTTGACTTTGACGGCAAACCAAGTATGGATTCGAAGTACAATCCGAATGGTTCTGTCCATGCCATCGAAGGAATTACTAGCAAGAACGGCCAAATCATCGGTAAGATGGGACACTCAGAACGTTATGAAGACGGTCTTTTCCAAAACATCCCAGGAAATAAAGACCAGCACCTGTTCGCGTCGGCTGTGCGTTATTTCACAGGGAAATAAAAGGTATAAAAAATGACATACGAAGTAAAATCTCTTAATGAAGAATGTGGTGTTTTCGGTATCTGGGGGCATCCAGATGCTGCCAAATTGACCTATTTTGGGCTCCACAGTCTTCAGCACCGTGGTCAGGAGGGGGCAGGAATCCTCTCCAATGATCAGGGACAATTGAAGCGTCATCGTGACATGGGACTTTTATCAGAAGTCTTCAGAAATCCTGCTAATTTGGATAAATTGACAGGAACGAGCGCGATTGGGCATGTTCGTTATGCGACTGCTGGTGAAGCTTCTGTTGATAACATCCAGCCCTTCCTCTTCCGTTTTCACGATATGCAGTTTGGCTTGGCTCATAATGGAAATCTGACTAATGCAGCCTCTCTCAAGAAAGAATTGGAAGATAGAGGAGCGATTTTCAGTGCGACTTCGGACTCGGAAATCTTGGCTCACCTCATTCGTCGTAGTCACAATCCTAGTCTGATGGGCAAAATCAAGGAGGCACTCAGCCTTGTCAAAGGTGGTTTTGCCTATATCTTACTGTTTGAAGACAAGTTGATTGCGGCTCTTGACCCAAATGGTTTCCGTCCACTTTCTATCGGGAAAATGGCCAACGGAGCGGTGGTGGTTTCCTCTGAAACATGTGCTTTTGAGGTTATTGGTGCTGAATGGATTCGTGATTTGAAGCCAGGTGAAATTGTCATCATTGATGACAAAGGTATCCAGTATGACAGCTATACAGATGATACCCAGTTAGCAATCTGTTCTATGGAGTATATCTATTTTGCTCGCCCTGATTCTAATATCCACGGTGTCAATGTCCATACGGCACGGAAACGTATGGGTGCCCAATTGGCGCGTGAATTCAAGCATGAGGCGGATATCGTGGTCGGTGTGCCCAATTCTTCCCTCAGCGCGGCTATGGGCTTTGCAGAAGAATCAGGTCTGCCAAATGAAATGGGTCTTATCAAGAACCAATACACCCAACGTACCTTTATCCAACCGACTCAAGAATTACGGGAGCAAGGGGTTCGGATGAAACTTTCTGCCGTTTCTGGTGTCGTGAAAGGCAAGCGTGTGGTTATGGTGGATGACTCTATTGTACGTGGAACAACCTCTCGTCGTATCGTTCAGCTCTTGAAAGAAGCTGGTGCGACTGAGGTTCACGTTGCTATTGGTAGTCCAGCGCTAGCTTATCCATGTTTCTACGGGATTGATATCCAGACTCGTCAGGAGCTGATTGCAGCCAATCATACGGTCGAAGAAACTCGCCAAATCATTGGAGCAGATAGTCTGACTTATCTTTCTGTTGAGGGGTTGATTGATTCAATTGGTATTGAAACAGATGCGCCAAATGGTGGTCTCTGTGTCGCTTACTTTGACGGTGACTACCCAACACCTCTCTACGACTACGAAGAAGACTATCGTAGAAGTTTGGAAGAAAAGACAAGTTTTTACAAGTGAGTTACTGAGATTCCCCATAAAAGAAAAGGAATAAAGAAATGACAAATAAGAATGCGTACGCCCAGTCGGGTGTGGATGTTGAAGCGGGTTATGAAGTTGTTGAACGGATTAAAAAGCACGTGGCTCGTACGGAGCGTGCAGGTGTCATGGGAGCTCTTGGTGGCTTTGGTGGTATGTTTGACCTTTCAAAGACTGGAGTTAAAGAACCTGTCTTGATTTCAGGGACTGACGGTGTCGGAACCAAGCTCATGTTGGCAATCAAGTACGACAAGCACGATAGCATCGGTCAGGACTGTGTGGCCATGTGTGTCAATGATATTATCGCTGCAGGTGCTGAGCCCCTCTATTTCCTGGACTATGTGGCGACAGGGAAGAATGAACCAGCTAAGCTAGAACAAGTAGTCGCTGGTGTGGCAGAAGGCTGTGTGCAGGCAGGTGCTGCCCTCATCGGTGGGGAAACGGCTGAAATGCCGGGTATGTATGGCGCAGATGACTATGACTTAGCTGGTTTTGCGGTCGGTGTGGCTGAAAAATCTCAAATCATTGACGGTTCAAAGGTTGCAGAAGGCGATGTTCTTCTCGGACTTGCTTCAAGTGGGATTCACTCCAATGGTTACTCTCTCGTTCGTCGTGTCTTTGCGGATTATACAGGTGAGGAAGTCCTTCCAGAATTGGAAGGCAAGCAACTCAAGGAAGTTTTGCTTGAGCCGACTCGTATCTATGTTAAGGCTGTTTTGCCACTCATCAAGGAAGGCTTGGTAAATGGTATTGCCCACATCACAGGTGGTGGCTTTATCGAAAATGTTCCTCGTATGTTTGCTGCTGACCTAGCAGCTGAGATTGAAGAAAGCAAGGTACCAGTGCTTCCGATTTTCAAAGCTCTTGAAAAATACGGTCAGATCAAACACGAAGAAATGTTTGAAATCTTCAATATGGGTGTGGGACTCATGTTGGCAGTTAGTCCTGAAAATGTAGGTCGTGTCAATGAATTGCTGGATGAACCAGTCTATGAAATTGGTCGCATCGTCAAGAAAGAAAACGAAAGTGTCATCATCAAATGAAAAAAATAGCGGTTTTTGCCTCTGGTAATGGCTCAAATTTTCAGGTGATAGCGGAACAATTTCCAGTAGAGTTTGTCTTTTCAGACCATCGTGACGCCTATGTGCTCGAACGTGCAGACAAGCTCGACGTTCTGTCCTATACTTTTGAACTCAAGGAGTTTGAGAGCAAGGCAGACTACGAAGCGGCACTTGTCGAACTCTTGGAAGAACACCAGATTGACTTGGTTTGTCTAGCAGGCTACATGAAAATCGTTGGGCCTACTTTACTGGCAGCTTATGAAGGCCGAATCATCAACATTCATCCAGCCTACCTGCCAGAATTTCCAGGAGCTCATGGGATTGAGGATGCTTGGAATGCAGGTGTTGCTGAGAGTGGTGTTACCATTCACTGGGTGGACTCAGGTGTGGATACAGGAAAGGTCATCAAACAAGTACGTGTGCCACGGTTAGCTGATGATACCATAGCCAGCTTTGAAGAACGTATTCATGAAGCAGAGTACAAGTTGTATCCAGAAGTAGTGAAGGCTCTATTTACAGATTGACTTTTTGATGATTCATATGATATCTTTGATTTTAAATTGGAGTCAGTGCTTGTTGAAGACGGTTTCAAACGGAGGTATTTGTAATGTTAGAATCTAAAAAAACAACTCGGTATGTATTTTATGTCTATCTGATTTTATTAACTTGGGGAATCTTATTTAAGTTTGAAACCAATCCTGAATTTATAGCATTTTTCTTAGCTCCAAGGTACATCAATTGGATTCCATTTTCAGAACCACTAATAGTAGATGGAAAAATTGTTTTTGCTGAAATGTTATTTAATCTGATTTCCTTTATCCCATTAGGTGTTTGTTTCTCTCTGATAAAAACTAATTTATCTAGTTTAAAAATAGTCGGAACGGGTTTCTTGATTAGTTTATTGTTTGAGTGCTTACAGTATATTTTGGCAATAGGTATAACAGATATAACGGATTTGGCTTTAAATACGCTAGGTGTTTGTGTAGGCTTACTGATTTATCAAATTTTTATAAGAGTGTTCAAATCACAGACTAGAAAATTGGTCAATATCTTAGGTATGCTTAGCCTTGGTTTTGCTTATCTTGTTTTACTGTTACTGCATTTAATTGGTGTTTAACTAATGATTAAAAAGGAGAATATAATGACTAAACGCGCCTTAATCAGTGTCTCAGATAAGTCCGTGTACCAAGGTTAGCGAATGATACCATTGACAGCTTTGAAACTCGGATTCATGAGGCAGAGTACAAGTTGTATCCGGAGGTTCTGGATAGTTTGGGAGTAGGGAGAAGGTAAGAAGTGAATCAAGTTTTGATTGTGCAATATTGCTAGGAGAAAAAAATGATTGAGATGAAATTAGTAGATGAGAGCAGTTTTCAGGCAGTGTTGGATTTGAAAATATCTGAAGCTGATGAACGAGCACGTTTCGTGGCTCCAAATGTACGCTCTTTAGCTGATGCATGGCTCTACCGTAAAAATGAAGATGTGTTTCCGAGGGCAATCTATTGGGATAAGCAAGTGGTTGGCTTTCTCCTGCTGGAAATAGACGAGGATGAAGCGGAATACTTTATCTGGCGGATAATGATTGGTCAGCAGTACCAAGGAAGAGGTTATGGTCGAAAAGCCTTGGAAGTTCTAATCAAAGAGGCTCAGATGGATAGAGTTTGCAGTCATATTGTTGCAGATTATGTGGTTGGAAATGAAAAAATGAAGTACCTACTGACTAGTCTAGGTTTTCAGGAAACAGGACTTATAGAAGAAAATAACGAAGTCGCTATGCGCTTAGACCTAAAGAAAGAGGAATAGAATGACGAAAAAAGCCTTAATCAGCGTCTCAGACAAAGAGGGTATTGTTGAATTTGCCCAAGAACTTAAAAAACTTGGTTGGGAGATTATCTCGACAGGTGGAACCAAGGTTGCCCTTGATAATGCTGGAGTGGACACCATTGCCATCGATGATGTGACTGGTTTTCCAGAAATGATGGACGGTCGTGTCAAGACCCTTCACCCAAATATCCACGGAGGGCTTCTCGCTCGTCGTGACCTCGATAGTCACCTTGATGCTGCTAAGGACAATCAGATCGAGCTCATTGACCTTGTTGTAGTTAACCTTTACCCATTTAAGGAAACCATCCTCAAACAAGACGTGACTTATGCTGACGCAGTTGAAAACATCGATATCGGCGGGCCATCTATGCTTCGCTCAGCTGCGAAAAATCATGCTAGCGTAACAGTTGTGGTAGATCCAGCTGACTATGCTGTGGTTTTGGACGAGTTGTCAGCCAATGGTGAAACGACTTACGAAACGCGTCAACGTTTGGCAGCTAAGGTTTTCCGTCACACAGCAGCTTATGATGCCTTGATTGCAGAGTATTTCACAGCTCAAGTTGGAGAAAGCAAACCTGAAAAACTCACTTTGACCTATGATCTCAAGCAACCAATGCGTTACGGTGAAAATCCTCAACAAGATGCAGACTTTTACCAAAAAGCTTTGCAGACTGACTACTCGATTGCATCAGCCAAACAGCTCAACGGTAAAGAATTGTCCTTCAATAACATCCGTGACGCGGATGCGGCTATTCGTATTATTCGTGATTTCAAAGACCGTCCAACCGTTGTGGCTCTCAAACACATGAACCCATGTGGAATCGGTCAAGCTGATGATATCGAAACTGCATGGGACTACGCTTATGAGTCTGACCCAGTTTCTATCTTTGGTGGCATTGTCGTTCTCAATCGTGAGGTGGATGCTGCGACAGCTGAGAAGATGCACGGTGTTTTCCTTGAAATCATCATCGCACCTAGCTATACGGATGAAGCGCTAGCCATTTTGACCAATAAAAAGAAAAACTTGCGTATCCTTGCATTGCTATTTGAAGCTCAAGAAGCCAGTGAAGTGGAAGCAGAATACACAGGTGTAGTAGGTGGACTTCTCGTGCAAAACCAAGACGTAGTGAAAGAAAGCCCAGCTGATTGGCAAGTGGTGACCAAACGCCAGCCAACTGAGATAGAGGCAACTGCCCTTGAGTTTGCTTGGAAGGCTATCAAGTATGTCAAATCAAACGGTATCATCGTGACCAATGACCACATGACACTTGGTGTTGGCCCAGGTCAAACCAACCGTGTGGCCTCCGTCCGCATTGCTATTGACCAAGCCAAAGACCGTCTTGACGGCGCCGTTCTTGCTTCAGACGCCTTCTTCCCATTTGCGGATAATGTGGAAGAAATCGCCAAAGCAGGTATCAAGGCTATCATCCAGCCAGGTGGATCCGTCCGTGACCAAGAATCTATTGAAGCTGCGGATAAATACGGCTTGACTATGGTCTTTACAGGCGTGAGACATTTTAGACATTAAGAACGTTAAAGGGAAGAGAACAGTTTCTTTCCTTTTTTTGATTAAAAGGCAGAACGAAACGAGATTAAAACGAACGTTTATGTTATAATATTAGTAAATAATTCGCAAAAGAGGTTGAGGAATGAAGCTGTTAGTTGTCGGTTCGGGTGGTCGTGAACATGCGATTGCTAAGAAGTTACTTGAGTCAAAAGACGTTGAAAAAGTATTTGTAGCTCCTGGGAATGATGGGATGACTCTGGATGGTTTGGAATTGGTAAATATCTCCATTTCCGAACATTCTAAATTGATTGAGTTTGCAAAAGCTAACGATATTGCTTGGACTTTTATCGGGCCAGATGACGCCCTTGCTGCTGGTATCGTGGATGATTTTAACCAAGCTGGTCTCAAAGCCTTTGGTCCGACAAGATTGGCGGCAGAGCTGGAGTGGTCCAAGGATTTTGCCAAGGAAATCATGGTCAAATACGGCGTTCCGACAGCAGCCTATGGCACATTCTCAGATTTCGAGGAAGCCAAGGCCTATATCGAAAAGCAGGGGGTTCCTATCGTAGTCAAGGCGGATGGCTTGGCGCTTGGGAAAGGTGTCGTTGTTGCTGAGACAGTCGAGCAAGCAGTAGAAGCCGCTCACGAGATGCTTTTGGACAATAAATTCGGCGACTCAGGTGCGCGTGTGGTTATCGAGGAGTTTCTGGCTGGAGAAGAGTTCTCTCTCTTTGCCTTTGTCAATGGGGACAAGTTTTACATCATGCCAACGGCTCAGGACCACAAACGTGCTTACGATGGCGATAAGGGACCTAACACGGGGGGTATGGGTGCCTATGCGCCAGTTCCTCACTTGCCACAGAGCGTGGTTGCCACAGCGGTTGACACTATTGTCAAGCCAGTCCTAGAAGGGATGATCAAAGAAGGTCGTCCTTATCTTGGTGTTCTTTACGCAGGGCTTATCTTGACAGCTGATGGACCCAAAGTCATTGAGTTCAACTCTCGTTTTGGAGATCCTGAAACGCAAATCATCTTGCCTCGTTTGACATCTGACTTTGCACAAAATATCACGGACATTCTCGATGGTAAGGAGCCAAACATCACCTGGACGGACAAGGGTGTGACACTTGGTGTGGTTGTCGCTTCGAACGGCTACCCGCTAGACTATGAAAAAGGTGTCAAGTTGCCAGCCAAGACAGAAGGCAATATCATCACTTACTATGCAGGGTCTAAGTTTGCGGAAAATAGCAGAGCACTGCTATCCAACGGCGGACGTGTCTATATGCTAGTTACCACAGCAGACACCGTCAAAGAAGCCCAAGATACCATCTACAGCGAACTCAACACACAAAACACAGAAGGTCTCTTCTACCGAACAGATATCGGAAGCAAGGCTATAAAAGATTAACAGGTACTAAATTTGTCATGGTGAGCGAAAGCGAACCAAAATAGAATAATCGTCGCAGTAGTGGAACTTCTAGTAGCTTTGCTACTAGGAGCGGAAAACTGGAGACCTAGGCTCCAGTTTTAGTAATGGAACGCCACAGCGTTCGCTTACGTCCGCACTACATTAGACGATTATTAAAAAGAAAAAAATTCACAAAATACGTTAATGGTCGTATGGCTTGCGAGCGTTAGCGAGCTAATATAGAATAATCACCGCCGTTGTGAAAGAACGATTGGATGACAATCCAAGCGTTCAGGGAAATTGGAAGACCTTGGGCTTCCAATTTAGGCATGAGACACCTTTGGTGGCTGCTGCCGTCCCTCAAAACCTAAGGTAATTGTCAAAAAAGAGGAAAAAGGAGAAGAAATGAAACCAGTAATTTCCATCATCATGGGCTCAAAATCAGACTGGGCAACCATGCAAAAAACCGTCGAAGTTCTCAATCGCTTCGGTGTAGCCTACGAGAAGAAGGTTGTCTCTGCCCATCGCACACCTGATCTCATGTTCAAGCATGCCGAAGAAGCGCGTAGTCGTGGTATCAAGGTCATCATCGCAGGTGCAGGTGGCGCAGCTCATTTGCCAGGTATGGTCGCAGCTAAAACAACCCTTCCAGTCATTGGTGTGCCCGTCAAGTCTCGTGCCCTTAGTGGCGTGGACTCGCTCTACTCTATCGTACAGATGCCGGGTGGAGTACCAGTCGCAACCATGGCTATCGGTGAAGCAGGGGCGACCAACGCAGCCCTCTTTGCCCTCCGTCTCCTGTCAGTAGAGGATCAGGCTATCGCGACAGCTTTGGCAGATTTTGCAGAAGAACAAGGAAAAATCGCAGAGGAGTCTACCAATGAGCTCATCTAAAACAATCGGAATTATCGGTGGCGGCCAGCTGGGTCAAATGATGGCCATTTCTGCTATCTACATGGGCCACAAGGTTATCGCGCTGGATCCTGCGGCGGATTGCCCAGCCTCTCGCGTGGCGGAAATCATCGTGGCTCCTTATAACGATGTGGATGCTCTTCGTCAGCTGGCAGAGCGTTGCGATGTCCTCACCTATGAGTTTGAAAATGTCGATGCTGACGGTTTGGATGCTGTCATCAAGGATGGACAACTTCCTCAAGGAACCGACCTGCTTCGCATCTCCCAAAATCGGATTTTTGAAAAGGACTTTCTCTCAAACAAGGCCCAAGTCACTGTAGCACCTTACAAGGTTGTGACCTCAAGCCAAGACTTGGCAGATATGGACCTGTCGAAAAACTATGTCCTCAAGACTGCTACAGGTGGCTATGATGGGCATGGACAAAAGGTCATTCGCTCGGAAGCAGACTTGGAAGAAGCCTATGCGTTAGCTGACTCAGCAGCCTGCGTTTTAGAGGAATTTGTCAACTTTGACCTTGAGATTTCTGTCATCGTGTCTGGTAATGGTAAGGACGTGACGGTTTTCCCAGTTCAGGAAAATGTCCACCGTAACAACATTCTATCTAAGACCATTGTTCCAGCTCGAATTTCTGAGAGTTTAGCAGACAAGGCCAAAGCCATGGCAGTGCGAATCGCAGAACAACTGAACTTGTCTGGAACACTTTGTGTGGAAATGTTTGCGACTGCTGATGACATCATTGTCAATGAAATTGCGCCACGTCCACACAATTCTGGTCACTACTCGATTGAAGCCTGTGATTTCTCTCAATTTGATACCCACATTTTAGGCGTTCTGGGAGCACCATTGCCAGACATCAAACTACATGCGACAGCTGTCATGCTCAATGTCCTCGGCCAACACGTCGAGGTTGCTGAAAAATATGTCACAGAAAATCCAAGCGCCCACCTCCACATGTATGGTAAAATAGAGGCGAAGCACAACCGCAAGATGGGGCATGTGACTTTGTTTAGTGATGAACCAGATGAGGTTGAGGATTTTTAAAAATAGTTCATTTAAATAATCTATATTTTTAAAAATTCAAGTCCTTAATAAGGATTCAAATGGATGTTTACATCAGTTATTAAATAGGCTCCTAAAATTGATATTGAAAATAGAATGTTTAATAATCAATATAGGCATGTAACAAATTAATATATGCTCAATTTTCTAGTATAAACAAATATAATTTATGAATTATCAATATGCGGGATTTAGAAAGGATATTTAATGTAGTATGGTTATGATCAAAGATTCAAAATTTAAAAAAGCAGACTTAGATATAGATTTTACTGATGTTGATTTTAGAACAATTGATCCAAAATATATGTCAGGGTACCGATTGGAAGTCGTTGAAGAAGAGATTATAAAAAAGTTTAAATTCTTTATTAGTAATGTTAATTCTAGCGATTCATTTTTTACTTATTATAGAGGTACTCGATTAAAGCATATATATCCAGATGTAAGCTATATTTTAAAAAATGGATTAAATAAATTCTTTATTGTTGGGGACAAAGGAGTTGATTTTATTAAAAATCAACTTGGGGATAGTCAAAATCGAATGCTCTCAGAACAATTTAGTAATGAGGAGTACTTATTGAATGAAATTAAAATAAAAATAAATATTGATGAGATCTTTTTACCCTCAGATAAAAAGATGAGGTTGAGGTTATTGCAAGCAATTGTTCATAATTGTGGGAAAGAAACTTTCTCTGATTTTAAATCTTATGTTTCCCATTATGTTTCAACTACAGTTGGAACTGGGAATTATAAGATTGCAAAAAGCTTTATTGATAACGAAGGTTTTATTATTTTTGGATTTGAAAAAATCGGTAAATATTTTGTTAACTCGAAGGAGTTACAATTACTATTGACTCAGTCAGAAGAACATCAATACATAATTGACGTTGAGCAAGAAATTATGATTGAGAATGTTTTGTGGCCTTCAAATATTTTTGGATTATTTTATATACATAATGATAAAAGGATATTTATCATTAATCCTTGGTTGGTCGTGAAATTGCAACAAAGTGAAACTATGGAGATTGTTGCTAAAGATTCTTTTGATCCTTTAATTTATGTAGACCAAAGTAATTTTGATAATATTTATAAGGAGTTGGGATACGGAGAATATCTATGTAGGCCATATTGAGCAATAGATAATTAACTGATATTAATTTTTAGTTTGAAAAAGAAAGGGAGAAGAGGACTGTATTCGCTTAGCTAAATACAAGTTAGGGTAATATTTATGATTCAAATTATCATCAATGCTTTTGTTGAAAAGGATAAGACTGGAGCTGCTGTAGAAGTTTTGTATGCTAGTAGCAATCACGAAAAAGTGAAAGCAAAATATGAAGAGCTAGTTGCTCAATATCCTGAAAACTATTTAGCTGTCTATGATGTCCCGCTAGATACGAATTTGAATATACTCGATCACTATCCATCTGTGTGGATCGGGAAAGAAGAGCTAGAGGATTAGGACAGGATTGCAATTATAAATTCCATTGTCTTTTTTGTACAAGAGTTGACTAGGCTTACTGTAGCTGATAAAGCTAGTAAAAAATGCAGTTATTGAGATGGAGGACGATTTGTAAAGGAGATATATCATGGGAGTTAATTATGTTGTACCAGTTTCAAATTTTGTATTAGATTATCCAATAAAAGTAAACGATAGTATAATAATACCTCCAATAGGATTATTTTTCGAGAACTGTGAGAAGGCAATAATATCCAAAAGTGAACAAAATAAAATTATCTATGAAGATGGTGACACAGGTCTCTGTTTGATAAAACAAGACTATAATAGTGAATATATGGATACTATAACTCAGAGTGAATATGATTTATGTATTGAAATTGCAAAAAAACTTATATATACCTCAGATGATTTCGTAAATACTTCTTATATTACTTTCTGTGCAGATGGTTCTTATCCATCTATTTCTTCGGAAAGATTCTTTTTGTGTGATTATATTTCGGATTTAGCTGACAAAGATTTAGACTATTTTAGAATTAGTTATGGTAATTACAGTAACAAAGAGAAGCTTCCAGGATTAGCGGGGTATGATATGTTATCTGGAATTAAGACGGTTTACCAATTTAGTAAAGATCAGAACGGAGAGATTTATTGGGATACTATACTAGGTCGAGTTTCACATTTTCCTGTTGATGGGATTGGACTGTATATTGATGGTTTCGACACTAATGATTATAGTAAAGATTGTTATCAAATTTTATATGATAGATATAGAAATGATGAAATATATAAAATCTGTAGATATGCCTTACAAAGAGTGGCAAAGTCATATTATATTCCAGATTCTACGAATACCTTTATTTTTCTTTGGACAACCTTAGAAGCAATTGCATCTCCTGAGTATGAGAATGTAAAAAAATGGAAGGGAAAAGTAATTTCTTTTATAGTACAGGATCAAACCAATTACAATAAATTAGGTGAATATATAAAAAAAATATCAAAAGACGTTAGGACTGAGTTAGTACATAATGGGAAATTAATTCAAGACCTGGATGATTACTCTACTATGTTAGCAATTGATAAAGAGCTTACTAAAATAAAGAATATTATTATTGACTATGTTATTGCTGTATATATTACAGGTATTAAGTCATTTACAGAGTTAGATAACCATAGAAAAGAATTACAAAACAAACTAGGTGTTAATTAAAGGAGAAAAACAATGATCAACCGTTACTCTCGCCCTGAGATGGCGAACATTTGGAGTGAAGAAAATAAATACCGTGCTTGGCTTGAGGTGGAAATCTTGGCTGACGAGGCATGGGCTGAATTGGGGGAAATCCCTAAGGAAGATGTGGCTTTGATTCGCGAGAAAGCGGACTTTGACATCGACCGTATTTTGGAAATTGAGCAGGAGACTCGCCACGATGTGGTGGCTTTCACGCGTGCAGTTTCTGAGACTCTTGGTGAAGAGCGCAAGTGGGTTCACTATGGTTTGACTTCTACTGACGTGGTGGATACGGCCTACGGTTACCTCTATAAGCAGGCCAACGACATCATCCGTCGTGACCTTGAAAATTTCACCAACATCATCGCTGACAAGGCCAAGGAGCACAAGTTCACTATCATGATGGGTCGTACCCACGGTGTGCACGCTGAGCCTACAACTTTTGGTCTTAAATTGGCCACTTGGTACAGCGAAATGAAGCGCAATATCGAGCGTTTCGAGCATGCGGCTGCTGGTGTGGAAGCTGGCAAAATCTCTGGTGCGGTTGGGAACTTTGCCAATATCCCGCCATTCGTTGAGCAATACGTCTGCGACAAATTGGGTATCCGTGCCCAAGAAATCTCTACACAGGTCCTTCCTCGAGACCTTCACGCTGAGTACTTTGCAGTTCTTGCTAGCATCGCGACTTCAATCGAACGCATGGCAACGGAAATCCGTGGTTTGCAAAAATCAGAACAACGCGAAGTAGAAGAATTCTTTGCCAAAGGGCAAAAAGGTTCATCTGCAATGCCTCACAAACGCAACCCTATCGGTTCTGAGAATATGACTGGGCTTGCACGTGTTATCCGTGGTCACATGATTACAGCCTATGAAAACGTCGCTCTCTGGCACGAACGTGATATCTCTCACTCATCAGCTGAGCGCATCATCACACCAGATACGACTATTCTGATCGACTACATGCTTAACCGTTTTGGAAACATCGTCAAGAACTTGACGGTCTTCCCAGAAAACATGATCCGCAACATGAACTCGACTTTTGGTCTTATCTTTAGCCAACGTGCTATGTTGACCTTGATTGAAAAAGGCATGACCCGTGAGCAAGCCTATGACTTGGTGCAACCAAAAACAGCCTACTCTTGGGATAATCAAGTAGACTTCAAACCGCTTCTCGAAGCAGATCCAGAAGTGACATCACGCCTGACTCAAGAGGAAATCGATGAGATCTTCAACCCTCTTTATTACACTAAACGAGTGGACGATATCTTTGAACGTCTTGGACTTGGTGATTAATTAAAAATAAACAGCGAGCTTCAATCTCGCTGTTTATTTTTTATCCAAAAGACTTAGTCTTCTTTTCTTTTAGTGAGTCCATAGGCTGCTAGTGTGGTCATGAGTCCTGCGACTACTAGTCCTGCAGAATGGTGACTTCCTGTTTCAGGAAGTTTTTTTTCTGTTGCCACAGGAGCTGGACCTTGAGGAAGAGCTTTGTTTTCCTCAGCAGGAACAGTTGTTGGAGCCGATTTTCCTGGAATCTCTAGTACTGGTTTTTCTTCTGTCGCAGGAGTTGGCACACTTGGGATTTCTTGTGCTGTTTTTTCTTCTTTGAAAGCTGCTTGTCCGTTTTCATCGCCTACATGTGTTACCAGAGTTCCGACTTCGACTATTTGTGTAACGGATTCCTGTGCTACGATACTGGTAACCAATGTTTTAACTTCCGATCCATCAGCAGCAGTAGTCACAGAGTAGAAATGGCTACGACGACCGTTTACACCTTCTGTTACGACACGGGATTGACCTTTAGGCAATTGATCAGTTTCACGAGTGATGGTTGTGAATGGAATTACTTCCTCTTGGAGATCTAGTCTAGGTTTTGCTTCAGTAGTTGCTGCAAGACCATTTTCATCACCCTTGTGAGTTACAGGAGCACCAACTTCGACAACTTGGTTCACAGCTTCTTTGGTTACCTGGCTATCAAGAACGGTTTCTGTTGATTTCCCATTTTCTGTAAGAACAGAGATGTAAGAAGTACGTTCACCTAGAACTCCAGCTTTGACAACTTTTTCTTGTCCAGCTGGGAGATTTGGATTGTCTTTCTTGATAACTTCAAACGGGATTTCTTCTGTCTTCACAAGAAGTTCTGGTCGGTTTTCAATGTTAGCAGCCAGTTCATTTTCATCTAGGCTTCCTAAGTGAGTAGCAGCTGGTTTAAGATCTTTAAGGGCAGTCTTTAGTTTATCTACTAGTGCGTCTAGTTCAGCTTGTTTGCTGCGGTTGAGGTTAAAGTTCAGTCCATCTTTTGCTGCCTTGAGTGCGGCTAGGCTTTCTGCGCTGTATCCGTCTAAGTTTGTAGGAATTTTAGCTAATAATTCACGGAGCGTATTATAATTAGCGCGGAAGTAGTCTTTGTTGTGGTCTGCAAAGGCAGTCATGAGTTCAAAGATTTCCTCTTCCTTGTACTCAGCACTTGGTCTATCTGCCCAGATTGAAAGCATACTACCAACTGTTGGAAGGTCTACTTCAGGATATTTGGTAGAAGCAAGTTGATTGAATGGTGTTTTTCCAGTATTCTCAATAGCTTTTTTGAGGAAACCACCACCATCTTCTGGTTTTTGACCGAGAATGTAGTACCAATCTCCGTTGGTATTAAGGAACTTATAGCCCTTGCTTGCTAGGTATTGAGGTGATGCAAGGTTGTAGCCCCACCAGCCTTTAGACCAGTAAGAAATCAAGACATCTTTGTCAAACTGAACATCGTCCTTGTCCTCATAGTAGAAGCCATCGTTGAAGGCCATTGGTTGAAGCCCTCTTTCCTTAGCCATAGCAGCTAGGCTGTTAGAATAATCTGCGAACTTGTTATAGAGTCCATACCATTTGAGGTAGTACCAACCTTGGGCGTTGGTCGCATCGTTAGCGTATTCGTCAGTACCATAGTTGAAAATCTTTGATTTATCAGCAAAGTAATCCATGTATTTACCGATAAGCGCTTTAGTAAATCCAACCGCTTCTTGATTTTCAAGGTCCATGGTTGTTTTTGAAACTTTATCAAAGTTGGCTTGAGGATTCTTGATGCCAAGTTTTTCCATGGCAACCAGCATAGCGTCCATATGTCCTGGACTATTGATAGCGGGGATTAGACCAATACCTTTTTCCTTAGCGTATTGAACAAGCTCTGTCACTTCTGCCTGTGTCAACGCAGTACCGTTTGGATCGTCGTAGTAAGCTTTAGTTCCTTCGATAATAGCTTTTTTAACGTCATCACTAGCATAGGTTTTTCCGTTGGCAGTAATGGTCATATCATCGAGTAGGAAACGAAGACCATCATTTCCTAGAAGGAGATGGGCATCAGAGTAGCCGAGCTCGCTCGCCTTATCTACGATACGTTTGAGTTGATCTAGAGAGAAGTATTTGCGCCCTGCATCGATGGAAATGACTTTATTCTTATTAAGTTTTTCAAGTTCGCGTTTAGCATCTTCCTCTTTTTGAGCTTCTGGGGTGAAGATTAGCTGACTAATAGCTTCTTGAAGTTTTGCGATTGCTTGATCAATCGTGTCTTGTTGAGCACGGCTGAGGTTGCTATCAAGTGAACGGATGGCTTTTTCAGCTTCTTTGACAGCAGTAACGCTTTCTGTTGTGTAGCGCTTGAGGTCTGCTGGAACTTCTTTCAGTGCTTGTTCAGCAGACTGGTAATCTGCTGCGAAGTATTCAGCGTTGGCATTTGCAAAATGACGCATGAGTTTGAAGAGGCGAGATGGGGAATAACGTGCAGATGGTGTATCAGCCCAAGCAGCTACCATACCACCGATGAATGGAACATCAGCTCCTTCTGTTTTTGGAACAGACGTGATTGGTGTATTTTTAATACCATTGAGCCCCTGATCGAGATTGTACCAACCTTGGCCGTCAGCATTTCGTCCGAGGACGTAGTACCAAGCATCGTTGGTATTAAGGATTTGGTGGCCTTTTTCAGCTAGTAGTTTAGAAGAAGCAACATCGTAGCCACCCCAACCACCAGTCCACATAGAAACGATGATGTCTTTGTCAAAACTACCAAAGCTTGTGTCGCTATTGTAGTAGATACCATCATTAAATGCCATTGGTTTGAGACCGTGAGATTTTACAATACGAGCAAGATCATTGGCGTAAGAGATGAATTTTTCATATCCTTTTTCAGGGTAACCTTCATTTGGATAATATTTATCAGCTTGAAGCACACTCCAACCTTTAGCATCTGTCGCATCATTGGCATATTCATCTAGTCCAATATTGAAAATTTCAGATTTGTTAGAGAAGTAGTGAGCGTATTTGTCAATCAGAGTTTTTGTGAAATCGACTGCTTGTTTATTATTTAAGTCAACAGTTCGTTCCGATTTTTTACCAAAATAATCAAAGTTAGGATTCTCAATGCCAAGTTCTTTCATAGCATGGAGCATAGCATCCATATGTCCAGGACTATTGACAGTTGGAATTACTCCAATTCCTTTATCTTTGGCATAATTAATCAAATCTGTCATCTGACTTTCAGTGAGATGGTTACCATTTGGATCATTGTAATAAGCATTTGTTCCATTTTCAATGGCGCGTTTGACATCATCACTAGAGTAGGTTTTATCGCCCACTTTCATAGACATATCATCCAACATGAAACGGAGGCCATCGTTACCTACCAAGAGATGAAGATCTGTGTAACCATATTCTTTAGCTTTGTCGATAATTTCTTTGAGCTGCTCAGGTGAGAAATATTTACGTCCGGCATCAATTGAAACGATTTTTCGTTTAGCTAATTTTTCATTTTGAGTTGCAGCGCGTTCCTTTCCTGCCTCTGTTGCTGGTTTATCAGCTTCTGCTTTCGTTTCATCTTTTTTAGCTGGTTTATCTTTGTCAGCTTCTGACTTATCAGTCTTGTCTGTATCCGACTCTTTAGAATTAGCCTCTTTCTGCTCTTCCTTTTTAGGGCTAGCTTCTTCTGCCTTTTTATCGGCAGCTTCTTTTTCAACAGAAGTTGGAGTTACCACTTCTTCTTTATCACTAGGAGTTGGACTAACTTCCTCTTGTGTTTTTTCCTCTGTTTTTGGAAGATTAGCTACCTTATCAGTAGCTGGAGTTTCTGTTTCTACAGTTTTTGGAGTTTCTGGTTGAAGCTCTGCTTTAGGTGTTTCCTCAGTAGTCAGATTTTCAGATGCTTGAGGGGAATCGGAAACCGTATGGATGGTCGATTGGCTTTCTGTAGTAGGAGTAACTCCATCGGCTGCAACAGCCTGTGCTTGGAAGGCAAATCCAATTAGAACAGAAGCTGCTCCTACAGCGTATTTACGAATGGAAAAACGTTGTTGTTTTTCTTGTTTCATTGCAAAACCTCCTGATTGTATTTTATATTGATAGCGTTTACATAAAACAACACCCTTATTTTATTTCTTATATTAACAAGAGTCAAGAGGAGACGATGGAAAACTATAATAAGTATAAAAACTAATAAAAATTAAATAAAGAATTCTATTTATTAACATATGCATATGTAGTGTAATTCAATCCTATTTCTATAAAATATTCTACAAAATATAGAAGGTCATACAAAAAGTAAGCGCTTTCTTATTATTGTGGTATAATATGTATAGAAAAAAGCCCAAGCGATTAGGCTTAGGCTTTATTCTTAGTGATCACGGTCACATGAAATGAATTTGATTTTGTAATAATCCGCTCGTTTATAAGTTTCGCTGTAAGCGAGAACTTGACCAGTAGACTCTAGCTTAGTAGTCTTGGTTTGTAAAACGGTTGGGAATTGCTCATCGACTCCGAGGACCGAAGCCGCATGTTCTGGAGTTGGAAATGCTATTTCATTGATTTCTTCAAAATGTTCATCATTCATGTGAATGTGGTAATCTGATTTGAAACGGTTATAGATAGAACTATAATATTCAAGATTTGGATAATTTGCGTTGATGTATTGTTCTGGGATATATGATGTGTGGTAGATGTATGCGACACCATTTGTTTCGCGGACACGTTCAATCTTGTAGTAGAACTGATCACCACGTAATCCAAGTTTTTCCAAGTAGTTTAGTTTATTTCCGCGTTCAATAGAAAGGACGGTCACCTTATCATCTTTAGTTTCAAAAACTTCTACATCTGAAAACTCTACGAGTTTGTGTTTGCGTGCGCGTGAAACGAATGTACCCTTTCCTTGTTGGCGGACAATATAACCATCTTTGGCAAGGTCGTTTAAGGCACGGACAACTGTGATAGAACTAACATCATACATTGCAATCAATTCAGCTTCAGTGTAAAATTTATCTCCACTTGCAAATTGCCCAGAGATGATTTTGTTCTTTAATTCATCTTTTATATATTGATATTTTGGAATTGCCATAATTTCACCTCGATTTTCCTTCTCCGTTAAAGATTTTACCATAAAAACGGAAAGAATAGTAGTCTTTTGAATAAAAAAATTAGAATAATAGACTATAAGGTTAATTTACATATAAAAAAGGAGATTTTATACATTTTTATACATGCTAGCTATTTGAAGCTCTATGTCTGTAAAATCTATATCTTTATAATTTTTTTGTGTAAAAGTTGGTAAAAAATGAAAAAAATTGTGAAAACCTATTGACAAATGCAGGATATTGAGATATATTTACTATATCAACAAATGAAAGCGTGAACTTTAATTGTCAGAAGGTAATAATATGACACGATTTGAGATTAGGGACGATTTCTATTTAGATGGAAAACCGTTCAAGATTCTGTCCGGCGCCATTCATTATTTTAGGATTCCGCCAGAAGATTGGTCTCATTCGCTCTACAACTTGAAGGCTCTTGGTTTTAACACGGTAGAGACTTACGTTGCTTGGAATCTACACGAACCCCGTGAGGGTGAGTTTAACTTTGAAGGAGCTCTGGATTTGGAGAGATTTCTCCAAATAGCACAAGATTTAGGCCTCTATGCTATTGTACGTCCGTCACCATTTATCTGTGCGGAGTGGGAATTTGGTGGTTTACCGGCTTGGCTCTTAACCAAAGATATGAGGATTCGTTCATCAGACCCAGCCTATATTGAAGCTGTCGGTCGCTACTATGACCAGCTCTTGTCACGACTGGTCCCACATTTGTTGGACAAGGGTGGCAATATCCTTATGATGCAGGTTGAAAATGAGTATGGTTCTTACGGAGAAGATAAGGCTTACCTGAGAGCGATTCGACACTTGATGGAAGAGCGTGGCGTAACCTGTCCACTCTTTACATCAGATGGTCCATGGAGAGCAACTCTGAAAGCTGGAACCTTAATCGAAGATGATCTCTTTGTAACAGGGAACTTTGGTTCTAAGGCACCTTACAACTTTTCACAGATGCAGGAATTCTTTGACGAGCATGGCAAGAAATGGCCACTTATGTGTATGGAGTTCTGGGATGGTTGGTTCAACCGTTGGAAAGAACCGATTATCACACGGGATCCAAAAGAATTGGCAGATGCAGTTCGAGAGGTTTTGGAACAAGGCTCCATCAATCTGTACATGTTCCATGGTGGTACAAACTTTGGCTTCATGAATGGTTGCTCAGCTCGAGGAACTTTGGACTTGCCACAAGTTACATCGTATGACTACGACGCTCTTCTTGATGAAGAAGGAAATCCAACTGCCAAATATCTGGCAGTTAAGAAGATGATGGCAACACATTTCCCAGAGTATCCGCAGTTGGAACCACTCTACAAAGAGAGTATGGAGTTGGATGCTATTCCACTGGTTGAAAAAGTTTCCTTGTTTGAAACCTTAGATAGCTTGTCTAGTCCAGTAGAAAGTCTCTATCCTAAAAAGATGGAGGAGTTGGGACAAAGTTATGGCTACTTACTCTATCGAACAGAAACAAACTGGGATGCAGAAGAAGAAAGACTTCGTATCATTGATGGTCGAGATAGAGCTCAGCTTTATGTCGATGGTCAGTGGGTTGAAACCCAATATCAGACAGAAATTGGGGAAGATATTTTCTATCAAGGAGAAAAGAAAGCGCTGTCTAGATTGGATATCTTGATAGAAAATATGGGGCGTGTCAACTATGGTCACAAGTTCTTAGCGGACACGCAACGTAAGGGAATTCGGACAGGGGTTTGTAAGGATTTGCATTTCTTACTAAACTGGAAACACTATCCACTCCCACTAGATAATCCTGAGAGAATTGATTTTTCAAAAGGATGGGCAGAAGGACAACCAGCCTTTTACGCTTATGACTTTACAGTCCAAGAGCCAAAAGATACTTACCTAGACTTGTCTGAGTTTGGTAAGGGAGTTGCCTTTGTCAATGGGCAGAATTTAGGACGTTTTTGGAATGTCGGCCCAACACTCTCGCTTTATATCCCTCATAGCTATCTCAAGGAAGGTGCCAACCGCATCATCATCTTTGAAACAGAGGGTGAATATAAAGAAGAGATTCATTTAACTCGTAAACCTACACTAAAACACATAAAGGGGGAAAATTTATGACAATTGTAGGATGCCGTATCGATGGACGTTTGATCCACGGACAAGTAGCCAATCTTTGGGCTGGGAAACTAAATGTTTCACGTATTATGGTTGTAGATGACGAAGTTGTCAACAACGACGTTGAAAAGAGTGGTTTGAAACTTGCGACACCACCAGGTGTAAAATTGAGTATTTTGCCAATTGAGAAAGCGGCAGCCAATATTCTTGCTGGTAAATACGATAGCCAACGTCTCTTTATCGTGGCTCGTAAACCAGACCGTTTCCTTGGTTTGGTAGAAGCAGGTGTACCACTTGAAACCCTTAATGTTGGGAATATGTCTCAAACACCAGAAACTCGCGCCATCACACGTTCTATCAACGTAGTAGACAAGGATGTGGAAGATTTCCACAAACTGGCAGAAAAAGGTGTTAAACTTACTGCTCAAATGGTTCCAAATGATCCAGTTTCAGACTTTTTGAGCTTATTAAAATAGGAAAAAATTTTTAGGAGGTCATTGTTATGATACAATGGTGGCAAATTTTACTTCTCACTTTGTACTCAGCTTATCAAATCTGTGATGAGTTGACGATCGTTTCATCTGCAGGTTCCCCTGTATTTGCTGGTTTCATTACTGGTTTAATTATGGGAGATGTGACTACTGGTCTGCTTATCGGTGGTAACTTGCAACTGTTCGTTCTTGGGGTTGGTACCTTCGGTGGTGCTTCTCGTATTGACGCAACTTCTGGTGCGGTTCTTGCGACAGCCTTCTCTGTTTCACAAGGAATTGATACAGCACTTGCGATTACAACAATCGCTGTGCCAGTAGCGGCTCTCTTGACATACTTCGACGTTCTTGGACGTATGACAACTACTTTCTTCGCTCACCGTGTGGATGCAGCAATCGAACGCTTTGACTACAAAGGAATCGAACGTAACTACCTACTTGGTGCGATTCCTTGGGCTTTATCTCGTGCCCTTCCAGTCTTCTTTGCGCTTGCCTTTGGTGGTGCCTTTGTACAATCAGTGGTAGACTTAGTTGAAGCATATAAATGGGTTGCAGATGGTTTGACACTCGCAGGACGTATGCTTCCAGGTCTTGGATTTGCAATCTTGCTTCGTTACCTTCCAGTTAAACGTAACCTTCACTACCTTGCTATGGGATTTGGTTTGACAGCTATGTTGACTGTTCTTTACTCATATGTAACAGGTCTTGGTGGCGCTGTTGCTGGTATCGTAGGTACTCTACCGAAAGATGTTGCTGAAAAAATTGGTTTCGTGAACAACTTCAAAGGATTGTCTATGATTGGTATCTCTATCATAGGTATCTTCCTTGCAGTGCTTCACTTCAAAAATAGCCAAAAAGTAGCTGTGGTAGCACCTTCTACACCATCAGAAAGTGGGGAAATCGAAGATGACGAATTCTAATTACAAACTTACAAAAGAAGATTTTAATCAAATCAACAAACGTAGCTTGTTTACTTTCCAATTGGGTTGGAACTACGAACGTATGCAAGCTTCTGGTTACCTTTACATGATTTTACCTCAATTGCGTAAAATGTATGGGGATGGAACTCCTGAATTGAAAGAAATGATGAAAGTTCATACTCAATTCTTCAATACTTCACCATTCTTCCACACTATTATCGCTGGTTTTGACCTCGCTATGGAAGAAAAAGATGGTGTAGGTTCAAAAGATGCCGTTAACGGTATCAAGACAGGTTTGATGGGACCATTCGCTCCTCTTGGAGATACTATCTTTGGTTCACTTGTACCTGCTATCATGGGATCTATCGCAGCAACTATGGCTATCGCTGGCCAACCATGGGGTATCTTCCTTTGGATTGCAGTTGCAGTTGCTTATGACATCTTCCGTTGGAAACAGTTGGAATTTGCCTACAAAGAAGGGGTTAACCTTATTAACAACATGCAAAGTACTTTGACAGC
The DNA here is from genome assembly GCF_051106265.1 of Streptococcus sp. KHUD_015. Classification (GTDB taxonomy): domain Bacteria; phylum Bacillota; class Bacilli; order Lactobacillales; family Streptococcaceae; genus Streptococcus. The sequence continues at coordinate 2,067,311 of NZ_CP193665.1, read as the reverse complement.
TTTGATTGACGCTGCATCTGTACTTGGTGTCTTCATGATGGGTGCTCTTGTAGCAACAATGATCAACTTTGAAATTTCTTACAAATGGGCAATCGGTGAGAAGATGATTGACTTCCAAGACATCTTGAACTCAATCTTCCCACGCTTGCTTCCAGCAATCTTTACTGCCTTTATTTTCTGGTTGCTTGGTAAGAAAGGTATGAACTCTACTAAAGCTATCGGTATTATTATCGCACTTGCTTTGGCTCTTTCTGCCTTTGGTAAATTTGTACTTGGAATGGGTGCATAATTTATGACGAAATCATTAATTTTGGTGAGTCATGGTCGCTTCTGTGAGGAACTTAAAGGTAGCACAGAAATGATTATGGGTCCACAAGACAATATTCATGCGGTAGCTCTTCTTCCAGAAGATGGTCCAGAAGAATTTACTGCAAAATTTGAAGCTGCTATTGAAGGATTGGATGATTTCCTAGTATTTGCTGATCTTCTCGGTGGAACACCATGTAATGTGGTAAGCCGTTTGATCATGGAAGGTCGTGATATTGACCTTTACGCGGGGATGAATCTTCCAATGGTGATTGAATTTATCAATGCGTGCCTTACAGGCGCAGATGCGGACTACAAGAGCCGTGCTACAGAAAGCATTGTGAAAGTTAATGACCTGTTAGCAGGCTTCGATGATGACGAAGATGAATAAGATGTGACAACGTGAAAATCGTTAGAACATTTTATATAGAATATACATGGGAATGGGGCTTACTCCCATTCCCATCTTTAATAGAAAAAGAGGAACTCAATGCTACATTATACAAAAGAAGACTTACTCGAGTTGGGTGCAGAAATCACTACACGTGAAATCTACCAACAGCCTGATGTATGGAAAGAAGCTTTTGAATCTTATCAAGCAAAGCGTGAAAAAATTGCAGCCTTCCTACAAGGAATTGCTGATAAACATGACTATATCAAGGTTATCTTGACAGGTGCTGGAACTTCTGCTTATGTGGGAGATACCTTGGTACCTTACTTTAAGGAAGTCTACGACGAACGCAAATGGAATTTCAATGCTATTGCGACCACAGATATTGTTGCCAATCCAGAAACTTACTTGAAAAAAGATGTGGCGACTGTCCTTGTATCTTTTGCTCGTAGTGGGAACTCGCCTGAAAGTGTGGCGACTGTTGATTTGGCAAAAGCCTTGGTGGATGAGCTTTATCAAGTGACGATTACTTGTGCAGCGGATGGTGAGTTGGCTCTTCAAGCCCATGGTGATGACCGCAATCTTTTGCTTTTGCAACCAGCTGCTTCTAATGATGCTGGCTTTGCCATGACTTCTAGCTTTACGTCTATGATGTTAACAGCTCTTTTGGTCTTTGATCCTACAGAATTTGCTGTTAAAGCTGAACGTTTTGAAGTTGTATCTAGTCTTGCCCGTAAAATTCTAGACAATGCAGAAGATGTCAAAGAACTTGTTGACCTAGACTTTAATCGTGTCATCTATCTAGGCGCTGGTCCTTTCTTTGGACTTGCTCATGAAGCTCAGCTCAAGATTTTGGAATTAACAGCTGGCCAGGTGGCGACCATGTATGAAAGCCCAGTTGGCTTCCGTCACGGTCCAAAATCTCTTATCAACGAAGATACAGTTGTTTTGGTTTTTGGTACAACAACAGACTACACTCGCAAGTACGACTTGGACTTGGTTCGTGAAGTTGCTGGTGATCAGATTGCTCGTCGTGTTGTGCTTTTGAGTGATCAATCCTTTGGTCTTGAAAATGTCAAAGAAGTTGCCCTTGGTTGTGGCGGTGTCTTGAATGATATTTACCGTGTCTTCCCTTACATCGTTTATGCTCAACTCTTTGCCCTATTGACTTCACTCAAGGTAGAAAATAAACCTGATACACCGTCTCCTACAGGTACAGTAAACCGTGTGGTACAAGGTGTTATCATCCACGAATATCAAAAGTAATACTCTTCGAAAATCTCTTTAAACCATACTAGTGTCGCCTTGCCGTATAGATGTTACTGACTTCGTCAGTTCTATCTGCAACCTCAAAACAGTGTTTTGAGCTGACTTCGTCAGTTCTATCCACAACCTCAAAGCAGTGCTTTGAGCAGCCTGAGGCTAGCTTCCTAGTTTGCTCTTTGATTTTCATTGAGTATAAGGCAGTATTTATGAATCCTTGACAAGAGGATTTGTAAATTATCAGATAAACCATAGATTGTCAAGGCGCTTTCTATGGTTTGTTTGATTGAGAGAAATAGTAAAAGGAGAACAGAATGAAAGCATACACAGAGCATGTATTTGGAAATATTGAGGGACAAGATGTCTTGGCTTATCGTTTTGAGACTGACGGTGGCTACCAGCTTGAAGTTATGACTTATGGTGCGACCATCTTGCGCTATGTAACGCCTGACAAGGCTGGAAATTTTGCCAACGTTATCTTGGGATTTGATGACTTTAATAGTTATGTAGGCAATAGTCCCAAGCATGGAGCTAGCGTAGGTCCTGTAGCAGGCCGTATTGCAGGTGCGACCTTTGAGCTTAATGGCAAGACTTATGACCTTGAAGTCAACAATGCTAGCAACTGTAACCACAGTGGTTCAACTGGTTGGGATTCTAGCTTGTTTGAGCTAGTCGAAGTGAGTGACCATGGCTTGACTCTCTACACAGAGCGTACAGACGGGACAGGAGGTTTCCCTGGAAACCTTAAGATCTGGATTAGCTACAACTTGGAAGAAAGTGGTGCCTACGAAGTTAGTTACAAGGTAACGACAGACCAGGATACCTTGGTCAATCCAACCAACCACAGCTATTTCAACTTGTCTGGTGATTTCACGCAGACAATTGACCGTCATGTCTTCCAGCTAAATACTGAGGGCATTTATCCAATCGCTCCCGACGGTGTTCCGGCCAAAACTCCAGATGCCAATCGTGACGTAGTAAAACACATCTACAATGGTGCCTTGTTGAAGGATATCTTTGCAGAAGAAGATGAGCAAATCCAGCTGGTATCTGGCTTGGACCATCCATTTGCCCTTCCTGCAGGTCATGATAATGCTGGTTTCCTTTATGACCAAAACTCAGGTCGCTTCCTGCTCTTCAAGACAGAGGCTCCTTGTTTTGTTGTCTACACAGCAAACTTTGTGGAAGAAAGTGTCATCATAGGAGGTCAGCCAATGGTACAGCACAATGGGATTGCCCTTGAAGCGCAAGCTTTACCAGATGCCATTCACAGTGACCTCAAAGACCAAGTCATTCTTAAAGCCGGTCAAACCTTTACAAGTAAGACACGCTATGAACTTGTTGTGAAATAAAGGATGAAGTTTCTACTTTTCGGGATGAATATCATTTGCCTCATGACATTAGTAGAAACGGACAAAGAATAGGGAAATATGATATAATTTAATAGTGAAAATACCTGTCCTATCTAAAGGATAAAAGGAGAAAAAAATGAAGAAAATTGTATTTGCTAGCGCCTTGGCTTTGACCTTGGCAGGAGCAGTTTTGACAAATGATGTTTTTGCTAATGACAGATTGGTGGCAACACAATCTGCTGATGGTAGAAATGAAAATGTTTTGAGTTCAGAAGTGTTAAATCCTTCTAGTGGCAACGTTTTAGTTGGAATTAAGGGAGAATTTTTAACCCCAGATAAACAAGCTATTTTGGATGCGATTAATAAGATTCGTAAGGAAGCAGCTGATGAAGGTTTGGTAGATAAGTATATCCCTATCAAATGGTCTACTGATCTTGAGAAAACTGCATTTGTACGCGCTGCTGAGGTGTCAGTAACTCTGAAACCTGAGCGTCTTTCTACGAAAGAAATCTGGACTGCTTTTCCATCTAGTAATAGTATAAGAGGAGAAGCTTTAGATGTGAACTATGAAGGTTTTCTAAAAGCAATTGAAAACTGGCATGCTGAGAAGGCGAATTATGTAGCGAAAAAGAAGGGTGGAACATCTAAAGAATTTACAGGTTATTATGAGGTTCTGATCAATTCTAAATTTACCTATGTGGGGCTCGCGGCCTTTAGAAATGCAGCTAGTTCTCAGAAAGTAGCAACGATTTCTCTAGCTTTAGGTGATGATGCTTCTTCAGAGGAATTGGCTGGTGGATATGGTTCTGCTATTCAGTATACAGAAGTGACTGCATCAAACCTTTCAACAGTTAAAAGTAAAGCTACGGTTGTAGAAAAACCGCTGAAAGATTTTAGAACATCTACATCTAGTCAGTCTGGTTGGGTGAAGTCTAATGGAAAATGGTATTTTTATGAGTCTGGTGATGTGAAGACAGGCTGGGTGAAAACAGGTGGTAAATGGTACTACTTGAATGATTTAGGTGTCATGCAGACTGGATTTGTAGAAGTTGATGGAGCATGGTATTTCCTTGATAGTTCTGGCGCGATGTTTACAGGCTGGGGAACAGATGGTAGCAGATGGTTCTATTTTGATGGTTCAGGAGCTATGAAGACAGGCTGGTACAAGGAAAATGGTACTTGGTATTATCTGGATCAATCAGGTGTCATGAAGACAGGTTGGTTTAAGGTAGGCAAGTACTGGTACTATGCATATGGTTCAGGAGCTTTGGCAGTCAGCACAACGACACCAGATGGTTACCGTGTAAATGGTAATGGTGAATGGGTAAACTAGGCTGAAAATAGCAAGTCATAGGTACAGTATTCATCTTACCTAGAAAAAGAATGAATGATAAGAAAGAGGTTGATGACGAACATTGACCTCTTTTGGTTGGAATAGCGGCCTCAAGTTGTCTGGCTTGACTTTCTTGATAGAAGTTATATAATAATTGTAACAATTATAATTACAACAAAGAAGACATCCTATGACCTATGAATACAAGAGCCATATTTATTTGGCAGAGGCAGTTTTAAATGTAAAGGATTTGGCGAGTCAAACAGCCTTTTATCAGCAAATCATTGGTTTAGAAATCTTATCTCAAATTGAGACAGAGGTCATTCTAGGTCTTGGTGGAAAAGCCTTGGTTCAGCTGATTCAAACACAAGAGAGCGGAGAAGTAAGGGAACATTATGGCCTTTACCATCTGGCTATTCTCTTGCCCACACGCAAGGCTTTGGCTGATGTCTTGAAACATCTGACAGATTTACAGATTCCTCTTGTCGGAGGTGCAGACCACGGTTACAGTGAGGCCCTTTACTTGGAAGATTTGGAGGGGAATGGCATTGAACTCTATCGAGATAAACCCGTTTCCACATGGGATATTCGAGAAGATGGGCGTATTATAGGGGTCACTGAGGCCCTTGCAGCTCAGGACATCTATGAGTTGGGAGAAAGAGTAGAGCCCTTTATCCTAGCAGAAGATACGAGAATGGGGCATATTCATCTTTCCGTCAAGGATAGTCGAAAGTCTAGTCAGTTTTATCAAAAGGTGTTAGGACTAGAGGATAAATTCAGTGTGCCTAGCGCTAGTTGGATTTCAGCTGGAGACTACCATCATCACTTAGCAGTCAACGAATGGGGTGGGAAAGGTCTGGCTCCGCGTAAACAAGGCCTGCCAGGCTTGGCCTACTATGTCATTGAAGTCGCACATAAAGAAGAACTGTTAACGATCGAGCAGCGAGTACAAGAAGTTGATGCACCAATCAAGTGGTTGACATCTAGCCAGTTGGAAATCACATACTCAGACGGAATTGTGATTCGTGTTCGCTTAGATAGATAAAACTAGGAATTTCTATCAAGTTATCAGCATGGCTAGTTTACCTTTTGAAAAGTCTGTGGTAACAGAACTGCGTGAGACGGATGGTCGAGAATTTTGACAAAGAAGCTGATTAGAGATATAATGAAGAAAAATCGAGCAAGGAAAAAGAGATGACAAATTCAAAGTATATCACTCGTCTGAAACGTTCAGAGGGCCAGTTGCGTGGAATTCAGAAGATGATTGAAGAGGATCGTGACTGTGCTGATATTGTGACGCAACTGACAGCCGTGAAATCTAGTGTAGAGCGCGTGATTGAGATGATCATTACCGAAAACCTTACTGAATGTATCAATCAGCCGCTAGATGATCCTGAAGCCCAAAAGGAACGCCTAGAAAAGGCTATCCGATACTTGATTAAACGGAAATAAATGGATGAGAGTTGCAAAGATCTTCGCTATTAGAATAGTTTAATGTGAATCAAGAGAGGCTGAAAAAGTCTTTAAAATTAAAAAAATGCATACTATCAGGTGTTGAAAAGCCTTGATAGTATGCATTTTATTGTAGGGAGATTTACTTCACTTTCTCCTGAAATTGAGTTTTTGCCCAGCTCCTCTTGATTATTCTACTTGATCGGGCCAAGCATTCATGCCACCTTCTACATTGGTAACGGTGAGGCCTTGGGAGCTGAGAAATTGGCAGGCAGAGGCAGAACGCACTCCACCTTGACAGATGACATGGTATTCATGGTCAGGTTTGAGTTCTTTGTATCCTTGTTCCAAGGTACTTAACGGAAGATTTTTGGCACCTGGTGCATGTCCTGCTTGGAATTCATGTACTTCACGGACATCGATAAGTTCTAGATTTTCATTTTGATATTTTTCATAAAAGTCAGCCATGCTGATATTAGTTTCCATATTCTACTCCTTCTGGCTTAGCCATTTTGTATAGTGAATAAGCGCCGTCAAGGTTTTGGACGGTAAATCCTGCTTGTTTGAGGATACGCTCTGCGATATAGCTGCGCAAACCACTGTGGCAGCTAACGATATAGGCTTGGTTCTTGTCCAGTTCGTCCAAGCGCTCCCGTAGTTCGTTTAGGGGGATGTGGATGGTATCGACTTTGAGTCGACCACTTTGGAATTCGCAACTTGTCCGTACATCTAGGAATTTCTTTCCCTTAGCTAGTTCATCTTCTAGCTGGTACCATTGAATATTGTCGCTGAGACCTTCGATAAGGTTCAAGGCTGCGTAGCCCAGCATATTGACGGGATCCTTGGCCGAGCCAAATGGTGGCGCATAGGTGAACTCCAATTCTGGTAAGTCAAAGACGGTGAGATTTCCCTTGATAGCAGTTGCCAGGATATCGATTCGCTTGTCAACGCCTTTCTTCCCGACTCCTTGGGCACCGTAGATTTTTCCAGTGGTTGGGTCAAAGAGAAGCTTCAAGATCATATCAGTAGCGCCTGGATAATAACCAGCGTGGTCTTTCCCACTGACATGAAGGGCCTTGTAAGGAAGTTGATTCATGCTAAGGATACGCTCGCTGAGACCAGTCGAAGCAGCTGTCATATCAAAGGCACGAACGATAGCAGTGCCGATACTGCCCTTGTTTGTACGACCGAGTCCTGCGATGACGTCTGCCACTTGGCGTCCCTGACGATTGGCAGGAGAAGCGAGAGAGATGAGAGCATCTTGGCCTGTAATCTCTTGCTTGACGACGATGGCATCCCCAACTGCAAAAATATCTTTTTGACTGGTTTCATAATGTTCATCGACCAGGATTCCACCACGAAGTCCCAGTTCAATCCCCCCAACTTTGGCCAGTCCGTTTTCAGGTTCAACACCGACAGAAAGAATGGTGAGGTCAGAAGCAATCTTTTGACCATTTTCTAGAACGATGATATTTCCTTGGTCTTCAAATCGAACCGCAGACTGAGAAGTGATGACGCGAACGCTATTTTTGACCAATTCTGCTTGGACAAAGGCTGCCATTTCCTGATCTAATGGCGGCAAGACATGGGGTGCTTTCTCCACGATAGTAACTTGCAATCCACGTTTCGCTAGGTTTTCAGCCATTTCAAGTCCGATAAAGCCTGCACCGATAACGACAGCTTCTTTTGGATGATTGTCCAAGGCTGCCATAATTTCATCGAGATCGGGAACGTTGCGGAGCGTGTAGGCATTCTTAGCTTCTGCCAAGCCTTCAATGGTAGGAACAAATGGTTTAGCTCCTGGGGAGAGGATCAGCTTGTCGTAGCTTTCTATGAATTCCTGTCCATCGTGTCGCACCGTCACAGTGTGTTCTGCTGGGGAAATACTGATGACCTCGTGAAATGGTCGCACGTCCAGATTAAAGCGTGCCTTGAGACTTTCAGGAGTTTGGACCAATAAACTATCACGGTTTGCAATTTCTCCTGAAACATAGTAAGGAAGCCCGCAGTTTGCAAAGGAAACAAAGGGACCTTTCTCAAAAATAGTGATTTCAGCGTCTTCCATGAGACGTCTGAGACGGGTTGCTGCTGACATTCCGCCTGCAACTCCCCCGACAATGATAATTTTCATTGATTTTCTCCTTTATGCTTCTAGATGACTTTTCCTGTCCAAGCACTCATACCGCCTCGGACATTGATGACATCATAGCCTTTTTTCTTTAGCTTTTTAGCGGCCATCTTACTACGCACACCAGAATGACAAATGACATAAAGTGTTTCTTTTGTTGTTGGTGTGTAGGAACCAATTTCGGTCAGAGGAACATTTTTGGCATTTTTGATATGACCTCTACGAAATTCCATCGGCGTCCGAACATCCAGTAGCTGAATTGGTTCCTTGAGTTTAGCTTCTAACTCGCTGGTAGAAATACTGTCAATTTTTGTAAATAAGTGAAACATAGGCATCTCCAAATATACCCTTATGGGGTATATTAAACCATGAAGTCAAGCTTTTGTCAAGCAAGTTGTTTTGACTTGGTGGCGATTGTATTGTTTTTCTCCTCGGTTCCTCAGCTTCCTCCTTGACACTGTGTCATCTTTTGATACAATAGTACAAAATTAGAGGAGGTGAGTTATGATTCAGAAACATGCGATTCCTATTTTAGAGTTTGATGACAATCCTCGGGCGGTGATTATGCCCAATCACGAGGGGATGGATTTACAATTACCAAAGAAGTGTGTCTATGCTTTTTTAGGTGAGGAGATTGACCGCTATGCGAGGGAAGTAGGGGCGAACTGTGTCGGCGAATTCGTTTCTGCTACCAAGATCTATCCAGTCTATGTCGTGAACTACAAGGGCGAGGAGATCTGTCTGGCTCAGGCTCCTGTCGGTTCAGCCCCAGCAGCCCAGTTTATGGATTGGTTGATTGGCTATGGTGTGGAGCAGATTATCTCTACTGGTACCTGTGGAGTCTTAGCTGATATAGAGGAAAATGCCTTTCTAGTCCCTGTTCGCGCTCTGCGAGATGAAGGAGCTAGTTATCACTATGTGGCGCCTTCTCGTTATATGGAAATTCAGGCAGAGGCTATTGCTGCTATTGAGCGAGTTTTGGAGGCCAGAGGGATTCCCTATGAAGAAGTCATGACCTGGACGACAGATGGTTTTTACCGAGAAACGGCTGAAAAGGTGGCTTATCGTAAGGAAGAGGGCTGTGCTGTTGTGGAGATGGAGTGTTCTGCACTTGCGGCAGTAGCGCAATTGCGTGGGGTTCTCTGGGGAGAGTTGTTGTTTACAGCTGATTCCTTAGCTGATTTGGACCAGTACGACAGTCGTGACTGGGGTTCAGAAGCTTTCGAGAAGGCCTTGGAACTCTGCCTTGAGATAGCCTTTCAGATATAGCTACTCTCCTACTTTTTATGGTACAATGGATGTATGTTATTCAAATTATTTGTGAAAAAAATTGAAAGAGCCTTGGGTGGACTTTCGCCAGCTCGTCGGATTTTTCTGAGTTTCGCTGGAGTTATTTTGATAGGCTCCCTTCTTTTGAGTTTGCCTTTTGTCCAGGCGAGTGGTTCGCAGGCCACTTATTTTGACCATCTTTTTACGACGGTGTCCATGGTCTGTGTGACAGGTCTTTTTACCCAGCCTGTTGCTGACACCTACAATATTTGGGGTCAGCTCATTTGTATGCTCTTGATACAGATTGGTGGTCTGGGGCTCATGACCTTTATCGGGGTCTTTTATATTCAGGGAAAGCAAAAGCTCAGTCTTCGCAGTCGTGAAACCATTCAGGAGAGCTTCAGTTACGGGGAGACTCGGTCGTTGAGGGCTTTTATACGATCTATCTTTTTGACGACTTTTCTGGTGGAGGGCTTGGGTGCCTTTCTGCTAAGTTTCCGTTTTATTCCTGAGTTTGGCTGGGGACGGGGCATTTTCACCTCTATCTTCTTAGCCATTTCAGCCTTTTGTAATGCTGGCTTTGATAATTTCGGCAGTAGCAGTTTAGTGGCTTTTCAGACAGATCCCTTGGTCAATCTGGTCATTGCTGGCTTGATTATCACAGGTGGTCTTGGCTTTATGGTTTGGTTTGACTTGGCAACCCAGTTTGACAAGAAGAAAAAACGCCGTCTGCGTTTCCACACCAAACTAGTCCTCTTCTTGACTGCTGGGATCTTGCTGTTTGGGACGGTATCCACACTCTTTACCGAGTGGCACAATCCAGGAACCATTGGCAATCTCAGTGTTCCAGAGAAAGTGCTGGTTAGCTTTTTTCAAACCGTTAGCATGAGAACGGCTGGCTTTGCCTCTATTGACTACACCCAAGCTCGGCCTGTGACCTTGTTTATCTATATCCTACAGATGTTTCTGGGTGGGGCGCCTGGCGGGACGGCTGGTGGGCTCAAGATTACGACTTTCTTTGTCTTATTGGTCTTTGCGCGTAGTGAATTGCTGGGCTTGCCTCATGCCAATGTTGCGCAGAGAACCATTGAGGCTCGAACAGTCCAAAAATCCTTTAGTGTCTTTATTATTTTTTTGATGACCTTCTTGTTGGGCTTGATGTTGTTGGGAATTACAGCAGAAGGAACACCGCGATTTATTTACCTCATGTTTGAGACCATTTCAGCTCTTGCGACAGTTGGGGTAACGGCAAATCTGACACCAGAATTAGGCAAGCTAGCTCTTAGCATTGTCATGGTGCTCATGTTTATCGGCCGTATCGGTCCCTTGACCTTGCTGGTTAGTCTAGCGGATTACCAGCCTGATAAGAAAGATTTGATTCAGTATATGAAAGCAGATATTAGTATTGGATAAGAAAGGAAGAACGATGTCAGATCGTACAATTGGAATTTTAGGCTTGGGGATTTTCGGGAGTAGTGTCCTGACGGCCCTAGCCAAGCAAGATATGAATATCATTGCTATTGATGACCATGCAGAGCACATCAATCAATTTGAGCCAGTTTTGGCGCGTGGAGTAGTTGGTGATATCACAGATGAGGAACTCCTCAGAACTGCAGGAATTGATACCTGTGATACGGTTGTAGTGGCAACAGGGGAAAATCTAGAGTCGAGTGTGCTTGCAGTTATGCATTGTAAGAGTTTAGGGGTACCAAGGGTTATTGTCAAGGTCAAAAGCCAGACAGCCAAGAAGGTACTGGAAAAAATCGGTGCCGACTCGGTGATCTCGCCTGAGTATGAAATGGGGCAGTCCCTAGCGCAGACCATTCTCTTTCATAACAATGTTGATGTCTTTCAGCTGGATAAAAATGTGTCTATCGTGGAGATGAAGATTCCGAGTGTTTGGGCAGGTCAAAGCCTGAGCCAGCTAGATTTACGTGGCAAATATAACCTCAATGTCCTAGGATTTCGTGAACAGGAAAATTCACCGCTGGATGTCCAGTTTGGACCTAATGACCTCTTGAAGGCAGATGCCTATATCTTGGCGGTCATTAACAACCAGTATCTAGATGACTTAGTAGAATTAAATTCGTAAAAAATTAATATAAGTATTTTATAAGAGGGATTTAAGAAAAATTTTAACTTTTTCTTAATCCTTTTTAATTTTAGGAGATTATACTAGAGTCATCAAATAAAGAAAAACTCTAAGGAGAATCCTATGAAATTCAATCCAAATCAAAGATATACTCGTTGGTCTATTCGCCGTCTTAGTGTCGGTGTTGCCTCAGTTGTTGTGGCTAGTGGCTTCTTTGTCCTAGTTGGTCAACCAAGTTCTGCACGTGCCGATGTGGTCAATCCAACCCCTGCTCAAGTAGTGCCAGACGCAGATTCGGTGAGTGAAAAGGGCGACTTACCAGTAGAAGTTCTCAAAGAAGCAGTCGATACAGCTCTTCCTTCAGAACAGGCAGATTCAACACCTAAAGCGAGCCTGGATACTACAAGCTCTCCAGAAAAAGTGAATGTAGCTGATAAAGACCAAGTGGTAGCGCCAAAAGAAGAAGTGCAGTCAAAACCAGAATCTAAGAAAGAAACAGAAGATGCACTTAAACCTGTGACAAATCCTGCGCCTACAGTTTCTGGACAAGACCGTAAAGCAAATGAAGCGCAACCAGCAACCACCCCAGCTGAAGTGCAAAAAGGTGTGGCCGACAATACTAAAGACACAGTTGATGTTCCAGCTACATACTTGGACAAGGCTAACTTCCCAGGCCCATTCACAGCTGGTGTCAACCAAGTCATCCCGTACGAGTTCTTCGCTGGTGACGGTATGTTGACTCGCCTTATCTTGAAAGCTTCAGACAAGGCCCCATGGTCAGATAATGGTTCAGCCAAAAATCCAGCTCTTCCACCAGTAGAAAAATTAGGCAAAGGTCTTTACTTCTACGAAGTAGATTTGGCAGGCACTCAAGGCAAATCAGACAAAGAGCTACTTGACCTCTTGAAACAAAACGGCACTCAAAGCTATAAAGCCACTATCAAGGTGTACGGTGCCAAAGACGGCAAGGCCGATTTGACTAACCTCGTAGCGACTAAGGATTTGAATGTCAACTTGAATGGCTTGACAACCCCAGCTGAAGTGCAAAAAGGTGTTGCTGACAATACTAAAGACACAGTAGACGTTCCAGCTACTTACTTGGATAAAGCCAACTTCCCAGGCCCATTTACAGCCGGTGTCAACCAAGTTATTCCATACGAATTTTTCGCTGGTGATGGTATGTTGACCCGCCTTATCTTGAAAGCCTCAGACAAGGCTCCATGGTCAGACAATGGTTCAGCTAAAAATCCTGCTCTCCCACCAGTAGAAAAATTAGGCAAAGGCCTTTACTTCTATGAAGTAGACTTGGCAGGTACTCAAGGTAAATCTGATAAAGAGCTTCTAGACCTCTTGAAACAAAACGGTACGCAAAGTTATAAAGCAACAATTAAGGTGTACGGTGCTAAAGACGGCAAGGCCGATTTGAGCAACCTCATAGCGACAAAAGATTTGAATGTCAATTTGAATGGCTTGACCACTCCAGCTGAAGTCCAAAAAGGCGTGGCTGACAACACCAAAGACACAGTAGACGTTCCAGCCACTTACTTGGATAAAGCCAACTTCCCAGGTCCATTCACAGCCGGTGTCAACCAAGTCATTCCATACGAATTCTTCGCAGGTGATGGTATGTTGACTCGTCTTATCTTGAAAGCCTCAGACAAGGCTCCATGGTCAGACAACGGTTCAGCTAAAAACCCCGCTCTTCCACCAGTAGAAAAATTGGGCAAAGGTCTCTATTTCTATGAAGTAGATTTGGCAGGCACCCAAGGTAAATCTGATAAAGACCTTCTTGACCTCTTGAAACAAAACGGCACTCAAAGCTATAAAGCAACCATCAAAGTGTACGGCGCAAAAGACGGCAAGGCAGACTTGAGCAATTTTGTAGCGACTAAGGATTTGACAGTAAACTTGAATGGATATCAGTCTCTTACTCAGATGCAATCAGGCTTCGTCCCATCTTCTAATGGTTCAGCTATGCCGGCTCCAATGATGAATGGTCATCAAGATGCATCTAATATGAAAGCTCAAATGCCTAGTGCCAAGCAAGATGAGATGAAATCTAAAATGCTAGCTGCTAGTCAGGATAAGATGATGCCTAACAAAGAGCAGGAAAAAACCATGAATGCTAGCCAGCCTATGGCAACACCAAGCATGAAACAAGATCAAGCTCCAGCAACCTCAAGCAAAATGTCTGATGAAGGCAAGATGGTATCTAATAACAAGGTATCAAGTCCGATGATGGCTGCTCAAATGAAAAACCAAAAAGACATGCTTCCATATACTGGTGAAGCCCAAACATCAATGGCTACTATTGGATTCTTTGGATTAGCTTTGGCCGGACTTCTAGGTGGACTCGGTTTGAAAGCTAAAAAAGAGGAAAATGACTAGTCTAGCTACAGACTTTCTATCTAGGATTTGAAAAATCCAGATATCGTTTAGAATGTTCGTAAAGAGATAAAAATAGTGTTATACTATTGTGGTATAGCACTGTTTTTTTCAAAGGAGAGACAGATGGGAAAGACAATTTTACTCGTTGACGACGAGGTAGAAATCACAGATATTCATCAACGTTATCTGGTTCAGGCGGGATATCAGGTTTTGGTTGCCCATGATGGAGTAGAGGCCTTAGAAATCTTCAAGCGAAAACCAATTGATTTGATTATTACAGATATCATGATGCCTCGGATGGATGGTTATGATTTGATTAGCGAAGTCCAGTATCAATCTCCGGATCAGCCTTTTCTCTTTATCACGGCTAAGACTAGCGAGCAGGACAAGATTTATGGCCTGAGCTTAGGGGCAGATGACTTTATTGCCAAGCCCTTTAGCCCTCGTGAACTGGTTTTGCGTGTCCACAATATCTTGCGTCGCCTTCATCGTGGAGGTGAGACAGAAGTCGTCAGTCTCGGGGATTTACGGATGAATCACGGTAGTCATGAGGTCCAAGTCGGAGATGTGGCGCTTGATTTGACAGTCAAATCCTTCGAACTTCTATGGCTTCTAGCCAGCAATCCAGAGCGCGTTTTTTCTAAGACAGACCTCTATGAAAAGGTCTGGCAGGAAGACTATGTAGATGATACCAATACCTTGAATGTTCATATTCATGCTCTTCGACAGGAGTTGGCTAAACATGCTAGTTCAGAAACACCCACCATCAAAACCGTCTGGGGCTTGGGCTACAAAATTGAGAAAGCACGAGGTAGTTAATGAAATTAAAAAGTTATATTTTAGTGGGGTATATCATTTCAACACTCCTAACGATTATCGTGGTTTTTTGGGCTGTTCAAAAAATGCTGATTGCGAAAAGCGAGATTTACTTTTTGCTTGGGATGACCATCGTTGCCAGTCTTGTCGGTGCTGGGATTAGTCTCTTTCTCCTGTCGCCGGTATTTACGTCGTTGGGCAAACTCAAGGAGCATGCTAAGCGAGTAGCGGACAAGGATTTTCCTTCAAATCTGGAGGTTCAAGGACCTGTAGAATTTCAGCAATTAGGCCAAGCTTTCAATGAAATGTCCCATGATTTGCAGGCGACCTTTGATTCCTTGGAAGAAAGCGAACGAGAAAAGGGCTTGATGATTGCCCAGCTATCGCATGATATCAAGACTCCCATTACTTCGATTCAAGCGACAGTAGAAGGGATTTTGGATGGGGTTATCAAGGAAGGAGAACAGGATCATTATCTAGCAACCATTGGGCGTCAAACGGAAAGGCTCAATAAACTGGTTGAAGAGTTGAATTTTTTGACTTTAAACACAGCTAGAAATCAGGTGGAAACTGCCAGCAAGGACAGCATTTTTTTGGATCAGCTCTTGATTGAGTGCATGAGTGAATTTCAGTTCTTGATTGAGCAGGAGGAGCGAGATGTCCACTTGCAGGTAATTCCAGAGTCTGCCCGGGTTGAAGGAGATTATGCCAAACTTTCTCGTATCTTGGTGAATCTGGTCAATAACGCTTTTAAATACTCAGCTCCAGGAACCAAGCTGGAAGTGGTGGCTAAGCTGGAGAAGAACCAGCTTTCAATCAGTGTAACGGATGAAGGGCAGGGCATTGCCCCAGAGGATTTGGAGAATATTTTCAAGCGCCTTTATCGTGTCGAAACTTCGCGTAATATGAAAACAGGTGGTCATGGCTTAGGGCTTGCGATTGCGCGTGAACTGGCCCATCAATTGGGTGGAGAAATTACAGTTACCAGCCAGTACGGTCTCGGAAGCACCTTTACCCTCGTTCTCAACCTCTCTGGCAATGAAAATAAAGCTTAAAACCTCTTTACAAATCCAGCTATTCATGGTAGAATGGATTTTGTGCGAAATATCAGCAGGAAAGCATGAAGCTCGTCAACAGGTGTCTTATGATAAGTAACCTTGGCTGTTTAGGCGAAGGGCATCTGCACGAATCAGGGCTTTCTAAGTGACTATTTCCACCGAAATATTATTTATATCAGGAGGACATTCATATGTCACGTTATACAGGACCATCTTGGAAACAAGCTCGTCGCCTTGGCCTTTCACTTACAGGTACAGGTAAAGAATTGGCACGTCGTAACTACGTACCAGGACAACACGGACCAAACAACCGTTCTAAATTGTCAGAATACGGTTTGCAATTGGCTGAAAAACAAAAACTTCGTTTCACTTACGGTGTAGGTGAAAAACAATTCCGTAACTTGTTCGTACAAGCTACAAAAATCAAAGGCGGAATCCTAGGTTTCAACTTCATGCTTCTTTTGGAACGTCGTTTGGATAACGTTGTTTACCGTCTTGGTCTTGCGACTACTCGTCGTCAAGCTCGTCAATTCGTAAACCACGGTCACATCCTTGTTGACGGAAAACGCGTTGATATCCCATCATACCGCGTAACTCCAGGTCAAGTGATCTCAGTTCGTGAGAAATCATTGAAAGTTCCAGCAATCCTTGAAGCAGTAGAAGCTACTCTTGGACGTCCAGCATTCGTATCATTCGACGCTGAAAAATTGGAAGGTTCATTGACTCGCTTGCCAGAACGCGACGAAATCAACCCAGAAATCAACGAAGCACTTGTCGTTGAATTCTACAACAAAATGCTTTAATTTTAAGAAATATCTTACAGAAAGCCTACAACAGTGGGCTTTTTGCTTTGTCTTAAAACGTTGATTTCTGGGTTTGTTCAGTTATAAACTTTTTAACTCTCTATATCAAAAATATGTTAGTAATGTGGAATTGTCTGAAGGAGGTTCATGTGATATAAAGGATATACAAAATCCCTGCAATGAGTAATTGCAGGGATTTTCAGGTAACTAGGAAAACTCTATAAGTATAGAGAATGTTGTTTTAGTCTATTTTGTAGTAGACAGCTTTTTCATCAGATGGATGTGTTTGAGTAATAATAATTCTAGTTTTACTTTTATCAGTTGGGTCTTCGATTGATACCATTTGATTATTTTCAAATCGTTTCATAGGTATACTTGTTCCAGGGGGATAAATTCCCATTGAAGCTCCAGCACCCTCTCCACGTAAAGATAGGTGTAAGGTGTTTTCATTTGAAAGATAAATTCCTTCAATTTTTGTTCCACTTGTTAAACCGTTATTATCAAATGTAACCCAATTTCCTTTTTCATTTCTCCAAGTACCAGCTATACTAGAGAAGTTGCCTTTTAGTATTGCCTGTGTATCAATTTCTTGTGTTGTATTTTCTGTGTGCTTTTCTTCTGTGGGAGTCGTGATAAGTGTGGCATCAGTAGCAACCCAGAATTGAAACTTTTCAGAGTCTTCCATGATTTTGACTGTGAAAGTAACGGTCGCTCCTTCTTGCCATCCCTCAATCATAGATTTCTTAATTTGTACTTGTACACCAGTCATAGGAGCATTACTAGCTTTTACCCAAATAGTATGGTATGTATTTAGAGCTTTAAAGTGTCCTACGTATGCTTCCCAAAACTTTTGACGTGTTAGTTCTGCTGTGAAGCGGTATAGTTGACCAGTCTTTAATCTACCATCATTCTCCATATCTCGAAGTTCTTCGGCTGTCGTATCTATGATAGTATCTTCATTTGAGCTAGAGCTTGTAGTAGATGTGCTGGAAGAAGAGCTGGATGATGCAGAGGAACTAGAAGTAGTAGATGAGATTTGTTGTGAAGAGTGACTATCTACGGTTTCTATATTCCTATCTGGATGTCTAAAGAATAAAAAAGTAGATCCTATAATGGTAAGAAGTAGAAGTGTAATTGAGGATATAAGAATCCAAAGCTTGTTGTTCTGTGGTAGAGGACAAACTACTACGTGATTCTGATTTTGGTAAACTTCAACAATATCATTTACTTTAGGGTGAAAAGTTAACTCATTGATAGGAACATTTAGAGTCTCGTTTGTGTGGAATCGAATGATAATATGTGTTTCTGAAACCTGAATAATTTGGTTATGTTTTTTATTTTTCATGTAGTATTAGTTCTCGTACATATAGGCAACCATGAGAGGAAGTGTTTTTGTGGATTTAAAGATCGTTTCATAACTTTGTCTTCCTTTTACTAGTCCGTACAATGTTATATGGTCATCTTCGGCTATAACTCTATTGTTGTATTCAGAAGGAATAGAAACCAAAATAATTTTATCATAGTCATCATTTATGGCTACACGCAGTGTATAGGCTTTCCCATCTTCCATAGCTTGTAAAACTTTACCATATACTCTTACTTTAGTATCTACGGCTATTTCATCATGATTCCACTTGTTATAGTCTACTTCACCATAATTTGCTTTATCATTATCTACAGTAATCTTAGGTTTTGATGGTACTGAGGATGATGAACTAGAGCTACTCTCTCTAGATGATGAAGGTGTAGTAGAGCTACTTGCCTTTAAAGAGGATGAGGAGTTAGAACTATTTTGTGATGTAGTATTTCTTGAAACTGTCGTTGGTGTCTTTTCTGTAAACTTTTCTACAAAACCAAATGCCATAAATGACAAAATCACACATACAAGAGCGATAATAAAACATTTGAAAGAAATGTCCTTATTTACTTTACTTTTTTTAATAGATGAAATTATTAGAAATGCAAGATTTAATAAGCACATTATAGTTGACTCAAGTACAACTAGGGCTATGGTTTCCTGATAACCTAGATATATTGAACAAATTACAGTGATAATAGCTATAATTATTACTAAAACTAGATTTATATGTGCGACTAATGATAGTCTTTTAGAAATACTTTTTTTCACTTTGCTAATTTTATTTTTACTATCAATCTTTATAACAATATCACCATAAACCTCGACATAATCCCCTATACTAGGTTCAAAGTCACAAGATTCAATAGGAATTTCCTTTAAACTTCCATCTTCATAACCTATATAAACTGTAGCTTCAGTTATTTTAATAATTTTTCCTTTAATCATTGTTGGTCTCCCTGAATTTTATCTTATAACATTCAAGTTATTAGCTGTTTGTACTTGTTTTTTTATTTCTCTTCAATAAACTGTGTAATCACTTCAACATTAGCTTGACTTGCTTTCGGTAATATGTCATATACTGTACCATTTGTGAAGTAAGTGAGATTGGGGATTGTTTTGAATCCTACAGTTGTTTTAAAGTTATTCCAACTTGTCTTATCTATATGCTCACTATCTAAGTAATACACAGTTGTCTCAGTTTTATCTACTGCTTTTGCTAGCTTTGGAGCAAATTCTTGGCAGTATGGACAACTCTCTCTCCCTGTGTATAGGTAAAAGCTTTCTTTATGTTGTATTTTCTGTTCCACAGCCTCTAAACTTATCTTTTGGAGTCTCTTTATAGCTATCTGGTATTCTGTTTGTGGTAGAGTAGTTAAGTATGCTGTGAATGTGACGATTATAATAAGTAGTAGTGACAGTAGAATAAGAACTTTTTTACTATTCATCACATCCGTATCCGTCTTTGTCTCTATCTAACCATGGACCATATTGTGGGTCACTAGCAGGTATGTTTACACGTCCTGCTTTTCGTGCTTCCTTACAGTTTTTGAACGGTCTTAAATTTGATTGTGGAGCAGGTGTAGACGATTGTGTAGGAGTAGTTGTAGTGTGAGATGAAGCTTGTTCTTGTTCTTTTGCTCGTGAAGATGCTTTCCTTTCTTCCTCTTTTGATTTGGAGGCTTTAATACTTGCTTTTTCCTCTTCTTGTGCTTTTTCTGTTTTTCTCACTTCACTGATTACTAACGAGCCTTTATCGATTGAATCATATTTTTCTAAAGATACTGTATTTCCTGTATAGACCATAAGTTCATTCATTTTCACAGTTAGTGATTCAGGTGTACGGATAAGAAGTTTCTTACCTGTTATGTTGTACTCACGGTATTCATCTTTTTCTTCAATTCCAATTACCTCAGCTTCAACTTCGTAGAGTTTATCTGTGTTAGAGAGTTTGTGTGCTACCTCTCTCAGTGCTTTGGCTCGCAGTATGATTTTAATTTGTGGTGTATTAAGATAAGCATCTACGGCTATATGCCCAGTTGGAGACCATTTCTCTATTTTAGAGCTAGTTTCACTACTGGATGATGAAGTAGAGGAAGATGAACTAGACTGTTTAACTTGTGAAGACTGTTTGACAGAATCACTAGCCTTAGTTTGAACTTGTGAGTGTTTAGTGCTACCGCTAGTTAATAGTGTGAAGAACAGAACGAGGATAAGCAGTAGTACAATACTACCTATAATCTTTTGTTCTTTACTCAATTCCTTTAGCTTGTTAAGCATATGTAACCTCCGATGTTTAACTTTATTTAATAAAATAGAAGAAATATTTCCTAATAGCTATAATTATATCACACAAACTTTAACAATAGAATATATTTTTATTTAATATTAAACTATAGAGAATGTAAACCTGATTGTTTAATCTATAAGATAGATAGTAGATTTAACATAGAGGGTGAAGGAATGGATGATATATTAGAAACTATAAGTAATCAGATACGAGATTTACGAGTTTCAAAGAAGATTACACAGCAAGAATTAGCAGAAAGAACAAATCTAAGTGTTCCTTATATCAGTCAAATAGAGAATAGTCACAGAAATATCTCTTTGGAAACTTTTGTGAAGATTGTTGATGCTTTGGAAGTTCCATTGAGTGATTTTTTCTTACCTTATTCTGTGGCACAAGATACAGAGATGATGGAACTATTATTGAAGATTCAGAAACATCCACAGCATAAGATGATTGTTCATAAGGTGCTGGAAATACTTGAATTAAGCCAAGATAGTTAGTGATAAAAAGTACTAAAGTGTAATTTATACTAAATCTATCCAACCATATATAGTTGCTTTAGTATCTATTACTATTTCATCATGCTTAAAATTGTTATAGTCTCTCTCGAAGTGATTTTTAATAGTAAACTGTAGGTCGGGCGATTAGAAATTATCTGTACTTTTTGTATAATGTGAGGATTAGAGGTTACATTATTCAGATAAGGAATGAGAATTATTTTTCTTAATTGAAGAGGTCGATTAAAAAACAAAAAGAAAAAAGAAAGCACCGAATTTGAATATCCAGCGCTCATCTATTTTCTTAAAAAACGTGTTACCTCTTATCAGAGCGTTAGAAGTACTCTAACGATTATTGATAGGAGTAGAGCAAATATTGTTGCTCCTAATATCAAAGTAGCACTATCTTTCTCTCCTTTTTCTTTTAGAAGGCGATACATTACTGAAGGGATTACAGCAAAAACAGGGTGCCATATCAAATGGCAATAACCCCACACCATGCAACAGACTTAATTCTTTTTACTGTCCAATATCCTTTTTCTTCTTTTTTCTGTTCTGTGAGAACTTCACTAGACTTTTTAGTTATGATATAGGTTCCTTCAGATTTATATACCTCTACTATATCCCCTAGTTGTGGTACAAAATTAAAAGAAGTCTGTTCAACTTTTAGCAAAGTTCCATCATCTTTACCTAAATAGATTAGAGTTTCTTCGATTTTAATAACTTTATAAGTATTCATAACCTCTCCTAATTGTCATACATGTAAGCCACCATATAAGGCAGTGTTTTTGTAGCTTTAAAGACCGTTTCATAACTTTGTCTTCCTTGTGCTAGTCCGTACAATGTTATATGGTCATCTTCAGCTATAACTCTATTATTGTACTCCGAAGGAATAGAAACTAAGATAATTTTATCATAGTCATCATTTATAGCTACACGAAGAGTATAGGCTTTCCTATCTTCCATAGCTTGTAAAACTTTCCCATATACTCTTACTTTAGTATTTACGGCTACTTCATCATGATTCCAACTATTATAATCCACTTCACCATAATTTGCTTTATCATTGTCTACAGTAATCTTAGGTTTTGATGGTACTGAGGAAGATGAACTAGGGCTACTCTCTTTAGATGATGAAGGTGTAGTAGAGCTACTTGCCTTTGAAGACGATGAAGAGCTAGAACTATTCTTAGATGACGACGTAGAGGACTTAGAAGTGCTCTGTGATGTAGTCTTCTTTGAATTTGAAGGGGTATTATTTACATACTGAGCAAAAGCAATGGATAAAATAACAGTTAAAATACCTACAATAAAATATTTTATAGAACTTTCTTTATTAACTTCACTCTTCTTAATAGATGAAATAATAATAAATATAAGATTTAATACTATCATCAATACCGAAACTACAAAAAACAATATTGCTGTAGCTTTCAACATGCTTTCTCCCATATAAAAAGCAGCACTTAGGATTATCATAGCCAAAACTACAAATAAAATCAGGTTTATCTTGCTAACTAATGATATTTCTTTAGCCTCTGATTTTTTAACTGGGGTACTTTCATTACTGCCTTCAACCTTTATAGCAATATCACCATAAACTTCGACATAATCACCTATTGCAGGTTCAAAGTCACAAGATTCAATAGAAATTTCCTTTAAACTTCCATCTTCATAACCTATGTACACTGTGTTCTCAGTTATCTTTAAAATTTTTCCTTTATTCATACTTTACCTTTTATCAGTGAAATTTGTCTTTATCTATCTGGTAAGGTCTTATATCTCCCTGTAGTCTCACTATATAATAATCTTCATATTCAACTACCTGTGAGACTATCCCTGTAACCTTAACAGATTCAAATTCTTCAGTATCTAAATTCTGTTCTACAGTCCAGAAATATATTTCATCTCCAATTTCAATACGGTTTAGAGAACTTCTACATCCTGACAGCAAAGAGATAAATAGAATTACTAAAAGAACTTGAAATACCTTCTTAGTACTTTGTAGTTTTACTAACATTATTTATTTTGTACTCTAACTCCCAATATTTTCTTTTTATTCATAAAAAGCCTCCTGTTTTATATTTATGTTTAAAATATTGTTAAACACTACCCTAATTATACCACAGGTACATATACATTAGTTAATTCTTTGTTATAATTTTTAACTAAAGTAAATGTAAATATATACCCTTAACCTATAAGATGAATAGGGTAAAATAAAAAGCACCTAAACGGTACTTCTTACTTGCCTACTGAACTCATCACCATGAAATTTGTACTCCTTTTTGTCCACCTTGGAGTAAAGTTTAATCTATTTTATTTAATATGTAAATTCTAAAAATACTACAGAATCAACATTTATAAAGCATACCAAAGTGTAATTTATACTAAATCTATTCTAGAGAACAAATACAAGGTAAAGTTATTGCTCATATTAGATTTCAAGGTAGAAGATAAAGAGTTACTAGATTACCTGCTATCAACTTGGAAGTATCGGGATTTAGTGCTTCATTCAGTAGATATGCATAAGTTGGAGAAAGAGTATAGACAATGGTAATAATTTTGATAAAATAATATTAAAAGACACTTTAATACATTGAGGCTAGTATGGACAGAAAAGAAAACAAATCAATTTTGGAATTAAAAGAAAAACTTAATTCTCCATGGCTTTTTCTAGGTCAAGATAAAGAAAGTAGAGTTGTGGAGGTAGATAAGGGGCTAATTCTTGATGAAGAAATTGATTTCATAAATATAATAGTCGACTTTTATACAGTAGAAGTATTACATAAGAATGTTGGTGGATACTCGGAAGAAAGCATTGATAATGAAATAATTAGGAAAGTTACTGATCGTTATGGTGGAATTTTAAGGCTGAAATTGTTTTATCAGAACGAATTATGCAATATATTAGAAAATGTTGAGATTTTAGATGACAAATTAAAGAAAATATTTAAGAATATCAGTGAGGAGTTTTTTTCTTTTGGAGATATAGATGGCAAGTTCTGTTCTCCGTGATGAATCAGCGACAAATAGATTTATTAGTTGACGACCTCCATATTGAGTTATATAAGGAAACAAAGAAAAGAGAAAGTTATGTTATAGATCAATTAACAGAAAATCAAAAATTGATGTTAAGGCTATACTCTTTAAATTATATATATGCAGCTCTTTTTGAAGATTTGGAACTCCAAAATTCAATACTCTTCTCGTGCGATAGCTGGGAAGATTTAACCAAAACAAGTGGAAAAATATTGAATATTTTAGATGAATATCAACAAAAATGTGAATCTGTTGTATTCTGTTTAAATACAGCAGAGTTAGACAGAATAGGGAGAGGGTTAGATATATATGAAATGGCAGAACGATACTCTAAGGCAATCAATGATTTAAAAATAAATAAATCTAAGGAAGACAGAATTAAATGCTATGCTTCGGTAATAAAAGACAATATCATTTATATGACCTTAAATGGTGTTAGAGATGAGAATATAAAAGTAAATGGAGCAGATAGCAGTAATTTACAAAAAGTTGTAAATGTTTTAGCAAAATTATTAGGGGGGGGATGTAGAGTATGTTTCAATTTCCCCTGATACCAGGTATTATGTAAATCCTGACTTATATATCAACTACTCTCAATATGCAGATTCAAAAGAGAATTTAAACAGGATGTTTACTTGTTGCGAACGAAAGTTAATTGCAAAGATGTTTTCACCAAAATTTGTAGCTGACGAGAAAATAGAACTCTTAGTTACAAAATATCCTTGTCAAATTTGTTCAAGAACTATTGACTTTGTTAATCAGAAAGAGGGTGCTAAGTTAAAAATAGAGATAATAGATCCCTTGGAACCGGAATCGAACCTTTCCGAACAAGATATTGAAGAGATGGATAAATGTGCCGAAATTATCTCAAAGAAATTTCCTAAGAGTAGGAAAAAGTAAGGTGATAAAAAGATTATAGAGGGAAGATAAAAAGCACGATTAATACGTGCTAGTTCTTGCCTACTGAACTCATCACCATGAAATTTGTACTCCTTTTTGTCCACCTTGGAGTAAAGTTTAATCTATTTTATTTAATATGTAAATTCTAAAAATGCTACAGAATCAACATTTATAAAGCATAACAAAGTGTAATTTATACTAAATCTATTCTACAACAAAATGTTTTAATTTTAAGAAATATCTTACAGAAAGCCTACAACAGTGGGCTTTTTGTTTTGTCTTAAAATGTTGATCTCTGGGTTTGTCATCATTTTTGTCATCACTTATAACGAACTAACAGCTTTCTCATAAAATGAGGCGGCTGTTTTTGCTTTTTCTTTGGAGAGATGACTGTAAGTGTCCATAGTCATAGCTAATGTAGAATGACCTAGACGGTGTTGTAATTCTTTATATGGTATTCCAGAGTTTAGCAAGAGACTAGCGTGTGTGTGTCTAAAACCATGGAATCCAATATTAGGTACACCAGCATGTTTGAAACGTGTGTTTAAACGAGTTGATAGTGTTTTATTGTTTGGGTATTGAGGAAATAAGAGAAGTTTAAAAGTCTATCATTTTAAATTTGATGTTTACAAAATGATAAGCAGATAAGCAAAGCAATAACTTACCTTAATTGCTTGCATAATGACAAGGAGATAGGAGAGATAAAAATGTCTTTTAATTCCTTACCAAATAGTATGGAGAATGGACTTGAACCAAGAGCGAACACCGAGAAAATGTAAAAAAGCACTTAGAATAATCTAAGCGCTCGAGAGTAGTGGACGGTGTGCCTGTCCCGTCATCTCATACTATGAAGTTGCGTAGCGACACTATCATTTCTACCTCACTTCTCTTTGAACTAATTATATCATAAAGGAGTAGCAGCTTGACCACTGACGAAGTAGAAAAGAAGCTAAAAAGCTATTGTAATGGTATCTTGTTGATTGAATATTAGGCTAGGAAAGTTTATAATGAAGTTAAAGTAAAGGAGGTTTCGTTTTAGATATGATGATACCACCCAAGCAAAGAGTTATTGATTTTTTATAATCAAATTGATGAGTGGGTTGACCAAGTTTATCCAGACCAAGATAAACCTTCTTTATTGTTTAAGAAAGAATTCCCCAATCTATTTTATATTTATTTTATAGTATTAAATCTAAAATTTGTTTTGATTCCCTAGAATGCAAGTATTGAAATAATAATTATGGATAAGTTAAACACGAAAAATAAGATAATTGATGTTTATAAAATAGCACATCGTCTTGTTTCTATTACTGTTGAGAATCCTGATTTTTCAGATTTGAAAATCAATCATTTTGTGAGAATTGGGGAAAACGAGTATAGGGTACATAGTGTCCCTATGATTTGTTCAACTCCACCTAAATCTATCTTTAATTTAGATACTTTTACAATTGACTACACAGAGGACGACTTGATGAATAAAGTGGCGGTATTTAGGAGATCGGATAGCGAAGCTTAACGGATCAATTAGAAATTGTAGTAAGAATCTGGTCTTTTTAATAAAAGACATATAAGAAATGATAGGAAAAATTAGAATAATGACAGATTTTAATGAGAATGGATGCGATGATTTAGAGTTGCTAGATGGGATGTGTGACTCCGTTACAGCAGAATCTTTTCTTGAAGGATACAGTGATTTTTACAAAGAGACTGAAGAGTCAAAAATATGGTGGATTGATAAAATAGATTCTATAGGAGAACATCTATTAAGCTTTGATCGGAAAAAAATTTATAACTTATTTGAGGACTATCCTTATAATATGACTGAAAAAGAGGTTGAAATTTTTAATAGTGAAAATCCTTTTTGGAGAGATTTTTTCTCAGACAGAAAATTATAAGCAATCCGTTTATATTGGGCTTTTCAGAGATAGGACTAATAGAAAATAGAGGTATCTAAAGATGATTAAAATTTCAATTAGTTTGTTGCTAGATGCGATTGAAGATAACATCAACGACGAAGAACTTCAATCTATCGATTTCGAGAGTCATATTAGAAAAATTACAAAAGAATTCCAGGGAGAAAATGGTGAATTCTTAGTAAAAGAAGAAGCGTTTGAAACACTCCCTTTGGACAGATATAAAAAGGATAAAATCATTGAGCAAATAAAACAGAATAGTCAAAATGTTTTCGAAGACGATTTCGATACCTTGTTGCAATTATATTTTTGAGAGTCAAGAATAATTCCAGTGCCTTATTTTACACTAAATAGAAAATGATAAAGATTGATAAACAAATTATTACGATGTACAAAATAGAAGATGGAACCTCTAAGAGGCAGTATTCTATTGTGAGTGGAGGTTGTAGAGATATTGCAACTGTCGATAAAACTACTTTGGAATATAGCTATGTTGGAGATGATTTAGGACAATTTGCTTCGTTTGTCAAAGATACTTTGAATAAAAGTATTAAGTTAGGAAAAGAGTTGCCAGATAAATTTTCATACGGTTTTGGATAAGTTGTGGAATATCTTATAGAGGAGAATCAAGATATATTATGGCAATATTAGATGATTTACAAGCGTTATATGACAATGGTTGGGACGCTTCTTTTGATTATAAGGGTCAAGTATGTGGTATTTTTCCTAATTCTATTTATGACATTGTAGTCGTACTTGGAGATAATGAATTTAAAGTGTCATCTTTTGATGAGTTAATTTCTTTACAGATTAAAGGGAAAACTTTGCTGGAAATCATAAGTGAGGTGGAAGTGCAATATGGTTGAAGGACACTGGAGAAAAGATAGGTAATAAATTGAAATGCACGGATTGAAAGTTGAGAAAAAAGTGCTATAATGAAGATATGAAGGATAGAGGTTGAGAATCTGTCACCAACGCGCCACTTATAGTGGGTCGAGAAATGCAGGAGCCCCGACAGTCCTGCCTATCCTTGCAAGTCAATCAGCCCTTAGAAACGAATCTAGGGCTTTTTGCTTTGTCTTAAAATGTTAATCTCTGGGTTTGTATAGAGATTTGCTAGTAAGGTTATTGGTGTATCTAAGTCTATCTATTCCAAGAATGATGCGATGTTGATGATATAAATCTGGTATGATATAATATTTTGGCCCCCTCACTTTAAGGAAGGGAGGTGTTGCCGATGTTAGAAATTATCATCACAATTTTTCTAGCACCCTTAGTAGTCAATATTTTGACAACCTTGTTTGAGAAATGGCTTAACTCACGCAAGAAATAACCTTTAAGGGGCAATAAGCCAAAAAAACCTCAACGCGGGAACGTTGGGGCTTTTTGTTGCCTTGTTAGACAATTATCATCACTATAAATCCATTCTAACACACCCCCTTCGATTTTTCAAGCTTTTGTTTTGATATTTCCTCAGAGTGTGTTTGTGGTTTGAGTCCGCTTCACTGAAATTAGCATATTCGCTACTAGCCTCCATTCTACAGCAAAGAAATCAACTCTTTTCTAGGGGATTTCCGCCCTCATTTTTGTCTTTTGTGCTAAAATAGACTTATAAATTGAAAATAAGGAATGTTTATGAAATCGGGTAATGGTTTTTGGAAAGGCTGTCTCTATTTTTGGGGCTTCTTGTTCTTACTGGGCCTGTTGGTTCAATATGCTCTTCCGCTTGCGGCTTGTGTCCTGCTAGGCTATGGTGGTTATCGCCTCTATAAACGTTGGCGCTATCCTCTTTTGCAGGATCGTTCGCTCGATGATCGAATTGAGCTTTTAAAAGCTAGGATTCGCCAGGCGGACAAAGATATTCAGCAGTTAGAGGGAGTCTTGGTAGAGAAAGGTTCAGATTCCTATAAGAGTTTGGCCAATCAAGTATTGATCGAACTGCGGGAAATCCATCAGGAGTCAGATCGTCTCAAGTCCTATATCGATGCTGCTGTCTATAATCGTATTGATAAAAAGGTTCGTACAGTAAGGGCAACTATCGATGTTCAGCTAGAACGTTTGGATAGAGAAAGTCAGGTAGATCTTGAAAATGCGGAGCCAGAGGAATTATCTCCAGAATTGTCCCAGACCTTGGCCAATATTGCCATTGATCATCAGGCTATTTTAGACAAGATTGCTACCTCTGCCGAGGGGGATAAGGAAGAATTGACGGCCATTCATAGTTTGAAGATGGAGAAATTCCAAACGATTTTAGAAGGCTATTTAAAGATTAAGGCCAATCCGAAGAACTATAATCGAGCAGAAGAACGTTTGCAACAAGCTAAAGCAGCTATCGAACAATTTGACCTTGAGCTGGATCAAGTCTTGAGAGAACTCAATGAAACAGATATGCGTGATTTTGATATCAGTCTGCGTATCCTAGAAAAAGATCGTAAAGAATAGGTTAGAAACAAAGGAGTAACCATGACAGAATTTAATTTTGATATTGACCAGATTGCCAATAATACGGTAGCTAAGGTGGATAAAACAACCCAAATCATCGAGACTAATACTGGCTCAGACAAGACCTTGACCTTCCTTGAAAAGTTGAGCCCTGAGCAGCAAGAAGGAATCAAGGCGCACGTGCCCCAGTTAGTAGACCAATTTGTCACAAATCAAAATGCTCTTTTGGATTTTGGCCAATCTGCTGTAGAAGGTGTGAATAATACAGTTAATCGTATCTTGTCAGAACAAAAGAAACTGCAGATTCCCCAAGTGGATGATCTACTCAAGAATACCAACCGTGAGTTGCAAGGCTTTGTCGTCAAATACAAGAACGCTGAAATTGCTGAGTTAGAAGAGAAGCCAAACTTTTTGCAACGATTGTTTAACAAGAGTAAGAATACCCTACAGGAATTTTACTTTGATTCAAAAACAGTGGAGCAAAAGCTGGATGGCATGGCTGCCGCAGTGGTCAAGCAAGAAGATGTGCTAGCTCGAAATATCGTCTCTGCTGAGATGTTGATTGAGGACAATACCAAATCCATTGAAAATCTAGTGGGAGTGATTTCCTTTATCGAAGCCAGCCAGACAGAAGCTGGCAAGCGCGCTACCGAACTGAAGGCCCAAGTTGACCAACTCGATACAAGTACGGTAGAATACCAAACCAAGTCACAAGAATTGGCCCGCATGGCTGAAGTGGTCAATACCCTTGAACAACAACATACTGAGTATGTCAGCCGTCTCTATGTTGCCTGGGCAACAACACCTCAGATGCGCAATCTTGTGAAGGTATCATCTGATATGCGCCAAAAATTGGGCATGCTTCGTCGCAATACGATTCCAACAATGAAGCTTTCTATTGCCCAACTGGGTATTTTGCAACAATCAATGAAATCAGGTGTCGTGGCAGATGCCATTGTCAATGCCAATAATGCTGCCCTTCAGATGCTAGCTGAGACCAGCAAGGAAGTGATTCCGCAGATGGAGAGAATTGCTCAAAGCCCGACAGTCGCTGTTGAGTCTGTTACAAAACTGGCTGAAAGTCTGGTCGCTCAAAACCAAGGTATCGTCGCAGCTATTGAATTGGGTCGTCAGAAACGTGCTCAACTAGAAACAACCATCGTCAAGTCCGCAGAAATGATCAACGATTCTGTCAAGCTGCGCGATGAGAAAATCGTCCAAGCTCTTCTAGATCAAGGAAAGGCCGCTCAGAAAGAAGTACAAGAATAACACATAAGTCCTCTGTAATGTAAATTTGCAGGGGATTTTGGCTTCTTCCTATATATTAGAGCCTCTAATTTATTTCACAAAAAATGTAGTCATTCGGTTGATTTTTATTGTAATGTACTGAAATTAACAAAAAAAACGCTGATCAAGCGTTTTTCTTCTGTATTGATTCGTATTGAATGCTTACTTAACTTCTGTAAACACAACGTGTTTGCGAAGTTTTGGTGAGTATTTCTTCAATTGAAGACGGTCTGGAGTGTTACGTTTGTTTTTAGAAGTAAGGTACAAGCGTTCACCAGATTCTTTGTGTTCAAGTGTAATATTTACGCGCATGGTATCTCCCCTCTATTATTCAGCTGATGCAGCTTTAGCGATTTTACGTCCTTTGTAGTATCCTTTAAGTGATACACGGTGAGAACGTGAGTAATCTCCAGTAGTTTCGTCAAAGTTTACAGATGGAGCTGTTACTTTGTAGTGTGTACGACGTTTGTTTTTCTTCGCTTTTGAAGTGCGACGTGCAGGTACTGCCATTTTGATTTCTCCTTTAGGTATTTATATTCGATTCAATCTACTGATTTTCATCAACCATACTAGGATAACACATTTTTTTTGTAAAGTAAAGTTACTTGACAAAAAAAGATGAAAAAATTAGAAGCTCATCAACCAAATTAATCGAAATTTTCTGAAAATTCAAGAATTTTCTTCTGTTCATTGCCTTTAAAATGTGCTATAATAGTAAAAACTGAAATGGGAGGGAACAAATGACTGAATTAGATAAACGTCACCGCAGTAGCATTTATGACAGCATGGTTAAATCACCAAACCGTGCCATGCTTCGTGCGACTGGTATGACAGATAAGGACTTTGAAACACCGATTGTCGGAGTTATTTCCACTTGGGCGGAAAATACACCATGTAATATCCACTTGCATGACTTTGGGAAATTGGCGAAAGAAGGTGTCAAATCTGCTGGTGCTTGGCCTGTACAATTTGGAACCATTACTGTAGCAGACGGGATTGCCATGGGAACTCCTGGTATGCGCTTCTCTTTGACATCTCGTGATATCATTGCGGACTCAATCGAGGCGGCTATGGGTGGTCATAACGTGGATGCCTTTGTCGCTATCGGTGGCTGTGATAAGAACATGCCTGGTTCTATGATTGCCATTGCCAATATGGATATTCCAGCCATTTTCGCCTACGGTGGTACTATCGCCCCTGGAAAACTGGATGGCAAAGACATCGACTTGGTTTCCGTATTTGAGGGAATTGGTAAGTGGAACCACGGTGATATGACTGCTGAGGACGTAAAACGTCTGGAATGTAATGCCTGCCCTGGACCTGGTGGCTGTGGTGGTATGTACACGGCTAATACCATGGCGACTGCTATCGAAGTTTTGGGTATGAGTTTGCCAGGTTCTTCTTCTCACCCAGCCGAATCTGCTGATAAGAAAGAAGACATCGAAGCAGCTGGACGTGCCGTTGTCAAAATGCTTGAACTTGGAATCAAACCTTCAGATATCTTGACTCGTGAAGCCTTTGAAGATGCCATTACAGTTACTATGGCTCTGGGTGGTTCTACCAATGCCACTCTTCACTTGCTTGCCATTGCCCATGCAGCTAATGTTGACTTGTCACTTGAGGATTTCAATACGATCCAAGAGCGTGTGCCTCACTTGGCTGACTTGAAACCATCTGGTCAGTATGTCTTCCAAGACCTCTACGAAGTTGGTGGTGTCCCTGCTGTTATGAAGTACTTGTTGGCAAATGGCTTCCTTCACGGAGACCGTATCACATGTACTGGTAAGACTGTTGCTGAAAACTTGGCTGATTTTGCCGATCTTACTCCAGGTCAAAAAGTCATCATGCCACTTGAAAATCCTAAACGTGCAGACGGTCCATTGATCATCTTGAACGGTAACCTTGCTCCTGACGGTGCGGTTGCCAAGGTTTCAGGTGTTAAAGTTCGTCGTCACGTTGGTCCAGCTAAGGTTTTTGACTCAGAAGAAGATGCTATCCAAGCTGTCTTGTCAGATGAAATCGTTGATGGCGATGTTGTCGTTGTTCGTTTCGTTGGACCTAAGGGTGGTCCTGGTATGCCTGAGATGCTATCACTTTCATCAATGATCGTTGGTAAAGGTCAAGGAGACAAGGTTGCCCTCTTGACAGACGGACGATTCTCTGGTGGTACTTATGGTCTAGTTGTTGGACATATCGCTCCTGAAGCTCAGGATGGTGGACCAATCGCCTACCTTCGTACAGGTGATATCGTTACCGTTGACCAAGATACCAAAGAAATTTCCATGGCCGTATCCGATGAAGAACTTGAAAAACGTAAGGCAGAAACAACCTTGCCACCACTCTATAGCCGTGGTGTCCTCGGTAAATATGCCCATACTGTATCGTCTGCTTCTCGTGGAGCCGTGACAGACTTCTGGAATATGGACAAGTCAGGTAAAAAATAAACTCAAAAAGCAAGCCAACTTCGGCTTGCTTTTTTTCATCTTCAAAAGTAATTTACCTGCTTAACGAGGTGGTAGTCCAAGGGCAATACGACCGTAGCGACTGATTCGTGTGATTTTCCAAGCAGGTGACCAGGTAACTTCAACCTTGACATCTTCGATACCCTCGATTTGTTTCAGACCTGCCACGATTTCGATAGGCAGGCTTTCGGCACAATCGCAGGCTGTGTCAGTGAAGGTCATGACAATCTTACAGAGACCTGTTTCGTCCAGATTGATTTCATAAATCAGTCCTAGATTGTAAACATCCAATTCCACATCTGTATCAAAAACCTTCTCTAGTTTTTCGATAATTTGGTCTTGTAAGGCCAAAGCACGGTCATTGATTTTGATATCCTCTCTCATTACAGTCCCTCCACATGATAAATATCCTCTATTTTCTCATAATTCTGACAATTTGGCAAGTTTTTGATGGATTTTCTGAAAAAATATGATAATATAAAGAAAAGACTAAATTAAGGGGAAGCCTATGGAGCAGATTGGAAAAGTCTTTAGACAACTACGAGAGTCAAGACATATCTCGCTGAGACAAGCAACTGGGGGACAATTTTCGCCGTCCATGTTATCCCGCTTTGAAACTGGTCAGAGTGAACTTTCGGTGGAAAAGTTTCTATTTGCTCTGGGAAATATATCTGCCAGTGTGGAGGAAATCCTTTTTCTGGCGAGAGGGTTCCAGTATGATACAGATTCAAAGCTGAGAAAAGAAATCATAGATGTCTTGGATCCAAAGAATATAGCACCTCTTGAAGACTTGTATCGCAAGGAGTATCAAAAGCATGCCCATTCTCAAAACAAACAGAAACATATTCTAAATGCCATTATGATCAAGTCTTATATGAAGAGCATGGATGATACGGTAGAGTTAACGGCAGAGGAAGGGAAAGTCCTTCATGACTATCTGTTTTCTACCGAGATTTGGGGAATCTATGAACTCAATTTATTTTCAGTCAGTTCACCATTTTTATCTGTTTCTCTTTTCACTAGATATGTACGAGAAATGGTACGTAAATCTGATTTTCTAATGGAAATGTCTGGCAATCGAAACCTCTTTCACACTATACTATTGAATGGTTTTTTAGCCAGCATTGAATGTGAAGAATTTACCAATGCCTCTTATTTTAAACGTGTTATCGAAGAGCATTTCTACAATGAAAATGAAACCTATTTCCGAACGGTCTATTTGTGGGCGGAAGGTCTCCTTGATAGCAAGCAGGGTAGAGTCAAGGAAGGTCAGAAAAAGATGGAGGATGCTGTCCGTATTTTTGAGATGCTTGGCTGTGACAAATCTGCGGATTACTATAGAAAAACGACCGATTGTTGAATATATGCAAACTAAGAAAATTATTTGAAATTTAAGCGATAGAACTGTTGGGCTCTCTCGTGTCACTGGAGAGATTCTATCGTTTCTTTTTGCTCATTTTGTTTGTTGCATATATTCAAAAGTTTTTCCTCTAGAATTTCCAAGTGCTATACTATAGTCATATTTCACATAAAACTTCGAACAAGAAGGGAGATTATCTATGAAACTATTGTTTAGAAATCAAGCTTATCGACTCTTGACTTTGTCACGCTTCTTCAATGCTTTTGGTGCTTCAATTTTTAACCTGGTATTTATCGTCTATGCATCGACCTTGCCACAAGCATCTTTTGCGGTTGCTATGGCGAATATTGTCATGATTCTTCCGACTCTCTTTACAGTTTTTGTAGGGATTCGGGCAGATTACACAAGGGACAAGGTCAAATGGATGGTCTATAGTGGTTTGTTTCAGGCGGTTTTATTTTTTCTGGCAGCCCTAGTTGTTCAGCAAGCTAGTCTCTTTGCTTTTTCTAGTCTGTGTTTGATCAATGTCATTAGCGATGTAATCAGTGATTTTGCTGGTGGTTTGCGCATGCCTCTCGTTAAGGAAAAAGTAGCTGAAGAGGATTTGATGGAAGCTTACTCTTTTTCCCAATTCATCA
Source organism: Streptococcus sp. KHUD_015 (assembly GCF_051106265.1). GTDB lineage: Bacteria > Bacillota > Bacilli > Lactobacillales > Streptococcaceae > Streptococcus. The sequence goes on along the minus strand of NZ_CP193665.1, from coordinate 2,032,472 downwards.
CCTATATTTCAGCTATTGGTGGTCAAGCTTTCGGAGTTTGGCTCTTAGGCCTATCGGTCAATAATTTTTCTCTCGTTGCGGGAATCAATGCCTGTTTTTTCCTAGTATCAGCCGTTATCCTCTTTTTAGGAAAAAGCAAATTGAGCCTGTCAATGTCAGCTGCTGATGGTGAAATTCTAAAAAATGAGAAGCTTTCTATCAAAGACCAGTTCCTAACAATTTACCGAAATTTACGTCTCGTTTTTCTTAAAGGTGGACAGAAAAACTTTGGCTTTATGCTCTTTGCTGTCTTGCTTATCAATGCCTTGGGTGGCGCTTTAGGAAGCATCTATAACATCTTCTTTTTGAGCCATTCTCTTTTGGACTTTTCTTACACAGAGGCATTATTTATCAGTCAATTCTGTGCTTTGTTAGCAATCATCATCAGTAGCCTTACGGGCAATGATTATTTTGGGAAGCAGTCCTTGCCTAGATTGATGATGTGGGCGACTGTAGGACTCAGTCTAGTTGGTCTAGCTAACGTATTCAATCAAGTCGTGCTTGGTTTGCTATTTCTCTTTTTAACTCTGTATGTGTCTGGTAAAGTTTCGCCAAAGATTAGTGCCATGCTCCTGAAAAATCTAGCTCCAGAGGTTCTAGCTCGTACCAGTAATTTTTTAGGTTTATTGTTTACCTTGTCCATACCTATGGGAACAGCCTGTTTTTCACTTGTTGCCGTATGGAATATACAGTTGACTTGGATGCTATTTGTTGGTCTTTCCTTGCTGGCTATTCTTTTGACAGTTATTAATCTCAAAAATGATATCTAAATCCTAATTTTTTTCTTACTGTTTTAATCCCTCTATTTATGGTAAAATAAGACTATTAAGTTTAAAGAGGATTCCCTATGAAATTACAAAAACCAAAAGGAACGCAGGATATTTTACCTGCTGAGTCTGCCAAGTGGCAGTACGTTGAGGGCTTTGCCCGTGAGATTTTCAAGCGCTATAACTATGCAGAAGTGCGCACGCCTATTTTTGAGCATTACGAGGTCATCAGTCGTTCTGTCGGAGATACAACGGATATCGTAACCAAGGAAATGTATGATTTCTATGACAAGGGTGACCGTCATATTACCCTCCGTCCAGAAGGAACTGCGCCCGTTGTCCGTTCCTATGTGGAAAATAAACTTTTCGCTCCAGAAGTGCAAAAGCCAAGCAAGTTCTACTACATGGGACCTATGTTCCGTTATGAGCGTCCACAGGCAGGGCGTTTACGCCAGTTCCACCAGATTGGTGTTGAGTGTTTTGGCTCTAGCAATCCAGCTACCGATGTGGAAACCATCGCTATGGCAGCTCATTTCTTGAAAGAAATTGGTATCCAAGGTGTCAAATTACATCTTAACACTCTTGGAAATCCTGAGAGCCGTGCAGCCTACCGTCAAGCCTTGATTGACTATTTGACACCGCTCAAGGAGACCTTGTCTAAGGATAGCCAACGCCGTTTGGAGGAAAATCCTCTTCGTGTTTTGGACTCTAAGGAAAAAGAAGACAAGGTAGCAGTAGAGAATGCGCCTTCTATCTTGGACTTCCTTGATGAAGAAAGTCAAGCTCATTTTGATGCTGTGCGTCAGATGTTGGAAAATCTTGGAGTAGACTACATCATCGATACCAATATGGTGCGTGGTCTGGACTACTACAATCACACTATTTTCGAGTTTATCACAGAGATTGAGGGCAATGACTTGACAGTCTGCGCGGGTGGTCGTTACGATGGTTTGGTTTCTTACTTTGGAGGCCCTGAAACTGCTGGCTTTGGTTTTGGACTTGGTGTAGAGCGCCTGCTTCTCATTCTTGGAAAGCAAGGTGTGACCCTCCCTATCGAAAACGCCCTAGATGTTTATATCGCAGTCTTGGGTGATGGAGCAAATGTCAAAGCTCTAGAACTAGTACAGGCTCTTCGCCAACAAGGATTCAAAGCAGAGCGTGATTACCTCAACCGTAAACTCAAAGCTCAATTCAAGTCAGCCGATGTCTTTGCAGCTAAGACCCTCATCACCCTAGGAGAGAGCGAAGTCGAAAGCGGACAAGTGACAGTCAAGAACAACCAAACCCGAGAAGAAGTGCAAGTGTCACTTGAGGCAATCAGCCAAAACTTCTCAGAAATCTTTGAAAAACTAGGATTTTAATAACAGAAAGACTGGTCAGAGAACTACTCTGACCTTTTTCTTTTGCAAAATGACAAAAATCATAAACTTTTTGACAAATATGCTTGTCAAAAAGAAAAAGATGTGTTACAATATAAGCAAGTTAAGAGAAAAGGAGAAAGGAACGATTATGTGGGCATTAGGATTTGTACCTCTTGTGATTATGTATTATATCTACCATTCCCAAAAGGTCAAGAAACTAGAGAATAAAATCAAAAGAATTGAGCAAAAACAGAAAGGAAATAAAGAAATGTCAAGAATTTTAAAAGAATTGATTGGGAAAACACCGACAATCGTTGGACAAGTTTTTGGAACAGATAACTGGGAAGTTGTGGATGTTGATGAGGAATGGGTCAAGCTACGTCGTGTTAATAAAAAAGGAAAAGAAAAATTCAAACTACAACGCATTGAGGATATCCAAACTGTTGAATTTGACGGAAAGTAGGTGTGTAACATGCAACTAAAAAATCGTCTAAAAGAGCTACGGGCTCGCGATGGCCTCAATCAAACCGAACTAGCCAAGCTAGCAGAGGTTTCCAGACAGACTATCAGCCTATTGGAACGGGACGAATACACCCCGTCCGTTGTGATTGCCTTGAAAATATCTCAAATTTTCAACGAAACAGTCGAATCGGTATTTCGCTTGGAGGAGGACGAGTGATGAACAAGTATAGAGTGATTTATTATGTAGTTGCCATAGCTCTATTAGTCAGCGTATTTCTACTGATTGGGATGGACCTAGGCTGGTTTAATCCCTATCAAAGCGACCAATTTGTTTGGGTCTACTTTGCTCTTATCCCAGTCGTTGACTGGATTGAAAAGAAATCCAAAAATCTAGCAAGTGAATAAGGAGAATGAATATGAAAAAGAAACATGGATTGTTATTTTTAATGTCTGTTGTCTTGGGAGGTTTCTTGGGCATGTTTGTAGGGATGTTTAAGGCAGATGCCGAATCCAACGGAATTATGTTAGATGTAAAACCCTTGATACCATGGCTATCAGCTATCAGTTTACTACTAGCCGTCATTATTCTTTTTTTGACTTTCAATTTCCTAAAGAAAAGCAGAAAATTTCATTCCTTGTATCAAGAGGAAATGGATGATGATCTGAATGAAACCTATTATGTGCAGATGTATCGGAATCTCGAGTTTGGAACCATTGCTTTTAATATTGCAAGTGTAGCAATTTCATTGTCTATTTTTCTCTCATTAAATGAAGTGGTTATATTGCATACAGACCACCAAACATTTTCCCTCTCTTTCTTAGTCTTTGTGCTATCCTTAATCGCTCAAAAATCTCTTTTTAAAACAATTGCGATTGTGCGTCAGTTTGATTTGGCTCTTTTCTCTACACCAAAGGATGTCTTGGACTATATAAATTCCTATGATGAAGGGGAGCGCCAGGCTAATTTGGAACAGAGTTTTCGAATTTTATTCCAATTAAACCAATATGTCTTACCAGCCTTATATGTTTTTCTTATTATCATTTCTTTCTTGACAGGAGAGATTCAGTTACTAGCTTTCTTGCTTGTAGGAGCCATCCATATTTATATCAATGTGATGCAGTTACCTATGGTAAAACGTTATTTCAAATAGGAGAACTTTATGAAACTACTTAAAAACCTTGGCTGGTTTCTTCTAGCTGTTCTATCCTTTTTATTCATCTATGGCTTCATTCAGGTGCTCGCGACTACGTCGCTTGCCTTAGGCGCTTCACCCTATGCTACTACCTTGCTCTATGTGGCCTTGGCTGGAGTATATGTGTACGTCATTTATAAATGGTACCAGAAAGCTCCTGTCCATATTGAGAAGAGTGGTTTTAACCGATTTATTTGGCTCCCTGCCTTGGTTTGGTTCTTATCTCTTGTCGTTCAATTTTTCCTACCAAATGATCCTTCGGTAAATCAGCAAACAGCGACAGACCTGACCTTGGCTCAGCCACTTTTTTCATTCTTTGCTATTAATATTTTTGCTCCTTTGACGGAAGAACTCATCTTTAGAGGGATGTTAGCACGCTATCTCTTTCCTAAGCAGGAGAATAGCAAACAAACTCTGCTTTTCCTTCTGGTATCGAGTGTTCTGTTTGCTTTGATTCATTCTCCAGGAACTTTGCAACAGTTTTTAGTTTATGCTAGTCTTGGTTTTAGCTTGGGCTTGGCTTATATTAGCAGAAAAGGTCTGGTCTACAGTATTTCTCTACATGCTTTGAATAATTTAGTCAGCTTTTTGATGATTCTCATGCTATAATAGAGTCAGGAGGTCACATGAAACGAGTAATTTTATTAGCAGTGATTCAGGCAGTTGTTCTATTTTTTATCATTGGGGCGCTAGCTTATGCCTTCAAAGGTGATTTCTTCTACAGCCATCTAGCAGTAGTCTTTGCCCCTATTGCTGGTATCTGGCGTTTTGGGACGGCTTACACAACGGAAATCGTCTTGCCTCGAAAGGCAGCTGAAATCGCTGAAAAGCGTAAAGCAGGCAAAAATTCAAAATAAAAGAGTCCGATGAAGTTCATCGGATTTTTGTATGGACGCTAATTTTTAGGGTCGTCACTGGATTTTTAAAGACTGGTAAACTTTTCTGCTGATTTTCATGAAGAGCCTGCGCTTTTATGGTAAAATAGTAACAGAATAAAAGAGGAGAGAAAAAATGAAACGTAGTATGTATGCTGGTCGTGTTCGTGAGGAACACATCGGACAAGAAATAACCTTGAAAGGATGGGTAGGCCGTCGTCGTGACCTTGGTGGTTTGATCTTTATCGATCTTCGTGACCGTGAAGGAATCATGCAGTTGGTTATCAACCCTGAAAAAGTATCTGCAGAGGTTATGGCAACAGCTGAAAGCCTTCGTAGTGAATTTGTTATCGAGGTGACTGGACAGGTCGCTGCGCGTGAGCAAGCCAATGATAAGTTGCCAACTGGTGCAGTTGAGTTGAATGTGACAGCTTTGACAGTGCTTAATACAGCTAAGACAACACCATTTGAGATTAAAGATGGGATTGAGGCTAATGACGATACGCGTTTGCGTTACCGTTACCTTGACCTTCGTCGTCCAGAAATGTTGGAAAATCTGAAACTTCGTGCTAAGGTGACCCACTCTATTCGTAACTACTTGGATGAGTTGGAGTTTATCGACGTGGAGACACCATTCCTTTCTAAGTCAACGCCTGAAGGGGCGCGTGACTATTTGGTACCATCTCGTGTCAATAAAGGGCATTTTTACGCGCTTCCTCAAAGTCCACAAATCACGAAACAGCTCTTGATGAATGCTGGTTTTGACCGTTACTACCAAATCGTAAAATGTTTCCGTGATGAGGACTTGCGTGGAGACCGCCAGCCTGAGTTTACCCAGGTCGACTTGGAAACATCCTTCCTTACTGAGCAAGAAATCCAAGATATCACAGAAGGTTTGATTGCGCGCGTCATGAAAGAAACTAAAGGCATTGAAGTGACGCTTCCATTCCCTCGTATGAAATACGATGACGCTATGGCTCTTTACGGTTCTGACAAGCCAGATACTCGTTTTGACATGTTGCTTCAAGACTTGACAGAAGTGGTCAAAGGTGTTGACTTCAAAGTCTTTTCAGAAGCACCTGCTGTAAAAGCCATTGTGGTCAAAGGAGCTGCGGACAACTATTCACGTAAAGACATCGACAAGATGACAGAAGTAGCCAAACAATATGGTGCCAAAGGTCTTGCTTGGGTCAAGGTTGTTGATGGAGAATTAAATGGACCAGTTGCTAAGTTCTTGACTGGCATCCAAGCAGAATTGACAACAGCGCTTGCTCTTGAAGATAAGGATTTGGTTCTCTTTGTGGCAGATACGCTTGAAGTGGCCAATGCAACTCTTGGTGCCCTTCGTGGACGTATTGCCAAGGAGCTTGGCTTGATTGATAACGATAAATTTAACTTCCTTTGGGTAGTTGACTGGCCAATGTTTGAATGGTCTGAAGAAGAAGGTCGTTACATGAGTGCCCACCATCCGTTCACCCTTCCACAGGAAGAGACAGCTCACGAATTAGAAGGTGATTTGGCTAAGGTTCGTGCCATTGCTTACGATATCGTCTTGAACGGTTACGAACTTGGTGGTGGTAGTCTTCGTATCAACCAAAAAGACCTTCAAGAACGTATGTTCAAGGCTCTTGGTTTCTCATCTGAAGAAGCAAATGACCAGTTTGGTTTCCTTCTTGAAGCCATGGACTATGGTTTCCCACCACACGGTGGTTTGGCTATTGGGCTTGACCGATTTGTCATGCTCTTAGCAGGGGAAGAAAATATTCGTGAAGTCATTGCTTTCCCTAAAAACAATAAGGCAAGTGACCCAATGACACAAGCTCCTTCAACAGTAGCTCTCAAACAACTAGAGGAACTCAGCTTACAAGTAGAAGAAGATGAAACAAGCAAAACGAATTAAGCGGTGGCGCTATTATTTGCGCCGCTTTGCTCATCAGATAAAAATTTTACGTGTCTTACAAAGCATCTCTCGCGAAAAATATGATGAGAAAATTTCGGCCTCTCTGGTCTATGGTTTTTTATCAGCAGTGGCGGTCAATTTCTTTTTCCAACCAGGACATGTGTATTCGAGTGGTGCGACAGGTCTGGCACAGATTATCTCTGCCTTGAGTAATCACTGGTTTGGTTTTCATATTCCAATTTCATTGGCTTTCTACGCTATTAATTTTCCTTTGATGGTTTTAGCTTGGTATCAGATTGGCCATAAGTTCACCGTCTTTACCTTTATCACGGTGTCCATGAGTTCCTTCTTTATCCAGTTTGTCCCTGTGGCGACCTTGACTGAGGATCCCATTATCAATGCCCTTTTTGGGGGTGTTGTCATGGGCTTGGGGATTGGTTTCGCTCTTCGAAATAATATCTCCAGTGGTGGGACGGATATCGTCAGTCTGACCATTCGCAAAAAAACTGGGAAGAATGTCGGTAGTATTTCTTTCTTGGTAAATGGGACTATCATGCTGATAGCAGGTTTGACCTTTGGTTGGAAATACGCTCTTTACTCTATGATTACCATCTTTGTCTCTAGCCGTGTGACAGATGCGGTCTTTACCAAGCAAAAACGGATGCAGGCCATGATTGTGACCAATCATCCAGAGAAAGTAATTGAAAAAATCCATAAAAAATTGCACCGTGGAGCAACTATGATCCACGATGCAGAAGGAACCTATAATCACGAGAAAAAGGCAGTTTTAATCACTGTCATTACACGTGCAGAATTTAATGAATTCAAACAGATTATGAAACAGGTAGACCCAGGCGCCTTTGTCTCTGTATCTGAGAATGTTCATATTCTGGGACGGTTCGTTGAAACAGATAATTAGTGATCAAAAAAACCAGCGCGAGCTGGTTTTTATTTTTCGATAATTTTGTGGGCAATCAACTGGCGATAACAAATTTGTTTATTGCTTTTAGCATCGTTGATAATCTGGAGGATGGTTTCAAGGGAAACACGACCAAGTTCTAAGCTATTGATATCAACATAGGCCGCCAAGTTGAGCTTGGGATTGACCGAGTCAAAGCTGAGAACAGGGACATCCAGTTGGTACTTAGCAATATAGTCACAGACCCCTTCGGCTAGGAGACTATCGGTTGTGATGATAGCATCGATTTGTGGGTCATGCTGAAATAGAAGTTGACTAAATTGATATCCTTTTTCCTCTAGAAATTCATTTGCAAAATAGGTCAGATTGTCATCAAGAGGCAGTTTGTATTGCTTGAGTGCGGATTCGTAACCAGTTAGACGGTCTTGTGTAACGAAGAGTTTCTTAGCACCTCCGATAAAGGCAATTCGTTTGCATCCTTTTTTGATGAAATATTCGGTTGCATCAAAACCAGCTTGGGCATTGTCATTATCGACAAGAGGGATAAAGGGTGAAATGGATTTTCCTAGAATGAGGAAGGGGAACTGCTCTTCAGCCACCAATTTGACCAAGGGATCTTCCTCTTCAGCATAAAGGAAAATCAAACCATCCACACGTTTACCGTAAACCATTTGTGAAATAGCTTTAAGGCGTTCTTTTTCATCTTTACCTGTTGCTATCTGAATGGCATAGTGGTTTTCAGATGCGACTTGAGAGATGCCACGTAGGACTGATGGAAAGAAAGGATTCTGGTAGAAGGCATCTGAGTCGTCAGGAAGGACCAAGCCGATAACTTGGGTATAACTGCTTACCAAACTACGAGCATTAAGGTTAGGGTGGTAATTGAGCTCCTTCATAGCCTTGCGAACGCGTTTTTTTGTTTCGTCGCTAATGGTTGATTTGTTTTGAATAACACGGGTTACGGTTGAAGGCGAAACACCAGCAGCCTTGGCCACGTCTTTAATCGTAACGGGCATAAAAATCTCCTATTTATGGTAATCTGGATCACGGAAATGCGTTTTATAAAAGATAGTGACCAGATACAGAACAAAAAGAATGTTTTGTACAGTAATGAGAGTTGTCATATTTTGGCCAAAGAGTCCCAAAATAAGTGTAATCAGAGTTGGTAATCCTAAACAGTTCAAGATAAAATGGTAGCACTCTTTAAAGGTTTTAAATGAAAAGAGGCGTGATTTCTTAGTGATATAAAGGAGAAGACTAGCCCCTAGAGAGACGATAAAGAAATTCAAACCAAAGAGGAAGCTCGCACCGAGAACTAGAAAGAGACTGATATAGACACGATTCTGCTGGTACCAGTCTTTAGAAATTGCTTGGGTCAAGCTATCTTTACTTTTGAAACTCTCAGTCTCAATCGCTCGGTAAGAGATGCGGATCAGTTCCTTGCTTTCCTTACTGATGACTAGCTCATTCGTATCGAAATGCAGTTGCAAGTCCTTAGGTAATTCCTTGCTTTGGCTTGGACCAATCACAAGAGAAGGCGCTTGACTAGTTGTTCCTGTATAAGTTAAATTGCCATCAACAATTGTAGCATGCTCAGAGAGATCCTGGACAACCTTATCTGTCAATGGTTCATAGACATTATCGATAAAGGTTTCTAGCGGATAAGTCTCCTGGGAGCTGTTTTGAATAGCAATGGGTACCATAGACAAGCTGATAAGGAAGATACTGGTAAAGAGAAGCTGAAACCAGTTGAGTCCGAAACGTTTGGATAGGGGCTTACGAAATCCCCAAATACTTGAAAAATAGGAAAATGGATATGGAAGCATTTGTATCTTTCTAAAAGGTGTTTTCTATATGAGTATTATTATATAGAGAAATGCGCTTTATTTCAAGTCTAGGAGAAAAATTGCTTGTTGTAAGGATATTTTTATAGTCACAAGCTTCAAAATGAAAAAGGGTGGCGGGGATAAATTATCCCTTGTCGCCACCACTTGTAAGTCCTGAAACAAAGTTCTTTTGTAGGAAGAAGAAGAGAATACAGATTGGAAGGGCGATGAGGATAGCACCTGCTGAGAAGTAGGCAATCTTCATGTTTTTCGCATTGTTAACGAAGGTTTGGAGACCTACGGCAACAGTAAAGTATTCTTTCTCACGAAGCAAGAAACTAGAGAGGATGTAGTCCCCAAAAGGTCCCATGAAGGCCCAGAGAGCTTGTACGGCAACCATTGGGCGAACAAGTGGAAGAACAATTTGCCAGAAGCGGCGGAAGTGTCCTGCACCGTCTAGTTTTGCGGATTCGTCTAGAGACATTGGCACTGTATCGAAGTAGCCTTTCATGAGCCAAGCATTCATCGGGATACCACCACCAACGTAGAGGAAGATGAGGAACCAGCTGTGGTTAAGGGCGTTCAACATAAGCGCCATAACGAAGAAGGCTGTCAAAGCGGCCATAGTTGGCACCATTTGGATGATCAAGAAGAAGACCAAACTTTGTTTACGAGCCAAGAAGTTGTAACGGCTGTAGGCATAACCAGCAAGTACGATGATACTTGTTTGAACTACCATGGTAATCAAGGCGATAATCAAAGTGTTGAGGTACCAAGTACCGTACAAGGTTTCAGAGAAGAGCCCTTGGAAGTTAGCAAAACTAAAGTCGACGTTGCTGTCTAGTTTAAAGGCTACTACGTTACCAGTCTTGAAGGCTGACATGATAGTGATCAAAAGTGGATAGATAATCACAATTGATAGACCAATCAGGTAAAGATAAGTAAGGGTTTGAGTCAGTCTACGTTTGAGTTTGATTGATTTATTCATCTTAGACGTCCTCCATATCAAATGCGTGTAGTTTCTTGAATGCGATCATAGAGATTGAGATGACAATGATAGAGATAATCAAGGTAACAGCTGCCGCCATAGAGTATTGAGGAGATGTACCTGTTGTCAAACGGTAAATCCATGAAATCAAGATATCGGTTGAACCAGCTCCACCACCGACACTACCAGGTCCTCCAGCGTTGAAGAGGTACATGATAGAGAAGTTGTTAAAGTTGAAGGTGTATTGGCTAATCAAAGTAGGTGCCGCAACGGCCAAGATCATTGGGAAAGTGATGTTGCGGAATTTTTGCCAAGCATTGGCACCGTCAATATAAGCTGCTTCGTAAAGGTCGTTAGGAATAGATTGCAAGATACCCAAAGTCAAAACGTAGATGTATGGGAATCCAAGCCAACCTTGCATCATAATCAAGGCAATCTTAGTCCAAGTTGGGTCTGTTTTCCAAGGAATAAGAGCACCATCAAGGAAAGGAAGGAATTTAGCCAAGATTGGCAATACTTGAGTGTTAATAGCACCGACACTATCATTAAACATGTTTGAGAATGTCAAGATAGTGATGAAGGCTGGGACAGCCCAAGGAAGAAGGAAAATAACACCAAAGATACGTTTTCCTTTGATAAATGGTTGGTTAGCAATGATAGCTGTGAAGATACCGATGACGATTTGTAAAGTTGAGGCAGCCAAAGCCCAGATGATAGTCCAAGAAAGAACGGCACCGAAGGCAGAACGGAAGGTACTCAAACTCCAGATGTTCGTAAAGTTGGTTAAACCAACCCAGTCCAACAATTTGTTTGGTGGTAAGTGTTGGAAGTCATAGTTAGTAAAGGCGATCATCAAGGTTACGATAACTGGGAAGATAATCGCGAAAGTCATGGCAACATAAGATGGAATGATCAAGAGGTAAGGGAAACCATTTTCATAGATTCCTTTGATCATATCTTTGAGGCTACGTGGAACTGGAATACCATTGTTAATGCGTTTTGCGATTGTATGTGCATCTTTGATATTTGCGAAATAAAAGAGCACATAAACGACTACAAAGATTAAATGGAAGGCACCGCGAATCAGCATGAAGAGGGAATTATCACGACCTGGTTTGTCACCAAGAGTAATGAGATTGCTCAATTCAGGGGCTGCAAGTGCTAGGAAATAAAGGACGAAGACAAGGGTTACACCAAGGAAGATAAAACCTTTGGCTTTTTGCTTATTGTAAATCTGTCCTAACCCAGGAATGATAGACAGCAGGGCTGCTTTACTAGGTTGTTGCTTTTCCATAATAACTCCTTTCATAGGATACTGGTTTCTAATTAAAACCCAAACTATATATGTTTTCTATTGATAAATTCAAAGGGGGATTTGAATTCCACCCCCCTTGAACAAATTTTTTTATTCACCAAATTTTTGTTTGATTGTTTCTTTGATCAATGTTACAGCATCGTTAGCAGCTGTTTTAGCATCTTTCTTACCACTTACAGAGTCAAAGAGCATGTTAGCAGCTGGTTCCCAAACTGCAGACATTTGAGAGATGTTTGGCATTGGTTGAGCGTTTTTGAACTGTTTGATAACAGCTGTTGTCAACTCATCGTTTTTACCTTCAGCGTATGAACGTGCTTCAGTGTTAGCTGGGATTTCGTTAGTCTTATCGTAGAAGGCTTTTTGTTGTTCAGTTGAAACAAGGAAGTCTACAAATTTTTGTGCGCCTTCAAGGTTTTTAGTGCTTGATGGGATAATCCAAGCTTTACCACCACCGAATGCTGCGTAGTCTTTTCCGTTTGGAAGAGTTGGGATAGTTGCAACACCGTAGTTTACTTTAGCATCTTTGAATGCTTGAGCTTTCCAAGGTCCGTCGATGATAGCAGCTGTTTTACCTTCTTGGAATTGAGTTTGGATTAAGTTTCCAGCAGCTGTACCATCTTGCATACCTTTAGGCCATTTTTCGTACCAAGATTTAGCGTAGTTGATACCTGCGATAGAACCGTCGTTTGCAAGACCGATGTCTTTAGCGTCTTTACCGTTTTGGCCGAATACGTAAGCACCGTTACCAGCAAGAAGTCCGTATGCATAGTAGAAGTTTGTCCAGTCAGCTAGGAAAGCAGAAGTTTTTCCATCTTCACCAGCGAATGCGTATTTGCTATCTTTAGCAAGTTCTTCTAATTCAGCAAAAGTTTTTGGAGCGTCTTTTACCAAGTCTTTGTTGTAGTACATAACAAGTGACTCGATAACAGCAGGAGCACCGTAAACTTTACCGTCAGCAGCTGTTACAAGAGATTTAGTTTTATCATCTGTTTTAGCGCCGTCGCTCAATTTAACTTCTGAAAGTTGTCCGTCAGTACCAAGGCTACCTACACGGTCGTATGGAGCCATCATAACGTCAGCAGCTTGACCCGATTGGTTGTCAAGAGAAAGTTTGTCAAGACCACCAAGTTGGTCACCAGATTTGATGTTAACTTTTGTTCCTGATTCTTTTTCATAAGCCTTAGCAACTGTTTCAGCGAAAGCTTTGTACTGGTCTTCAACGTAAAGAGTGATTTCTTTACCTTCAGATGAACCAGCATCAGCAGCTTTATCAGCAGTTTTGCTTCCGCAAGCTACCAAAAGCAAGCTAGCAAGTGTAACAGTTCCAAGAACAGCAGCGCTCTTCATGAATTTAGATGACATAGTGTATTCCTCCTAAAGAATAACAAATTTTATAATGAGGAAACGCAAACGTTTTCCTTTATGGGACTAGTATAACACAAACAGAAAGCGGTTGCAAGTGTTTTTTATAAAAAAATTAAAAAAATTGTAGAAAATGGTAAACGCTTTATCCTTCTATAATAGAAGAAAAGTCGAAAATGATTCTTATCTTAAGATTTTAAAAAAGTAGAGAAAACGATTGCTTAATTTTCAAATAGAAATGAGATGAGAAGTTTCAAATTTTGTTAGAGAATAAGTTAAGCAATACTGGCATTCCGATTCTATTTATCTTCTCAAGAATATATATACTAGTATGAAGAAAAATTTTTAAAAAAATAATCAAAAAAGTTTTTTAAAACCGCTTGCATTTATCAAAAAAATGCGATATACTTATTTCAACGCAAACGTTTGCGTTAGTGAAAATGAAACAAGAACTATAAACACATGAGGTGCTTATTATGAAAAAACGTCAAAGTGGTGTGTTGATGCACATTTCTTCTCTTCCAGGAGCATACGGAATCGGATCATTTGGTAAAAGTGCTTACGACTTCGTTGATTTCTTGGTTCGCACAAAACAACGTTACTGGCAAATCCTTCCACTAGGAACAACTAGTTACGGAGACTCTCCTTACCAATCTTTCTCAGCCTTCGCAGGGAATACTCATTTTATCGATTTAGATATCTTGGTGGAACAAGGCTTGTTGGAAGCAAGTGACCTTGAAGGAGTTGACTTTGGTAGCGATGCGTCTGAAGTTGATTATGCGAAAATCTACTATGCACGTCGTCCTCTTTTAGAAAAAGCAGTAAAACGTTTCTTTGAAGTAGGAGATGTTAAAGATTTTGAGAAATTTACTCAAGACAACCAATCATGGCTTGAACTCTTTGCAGAGTATATGGCTATTAAAGAGCATTTTGACAATCTTGCTTGGACAGAATGGCCAGATGCAGATGCTCGTACTCGTAAAACCTCAGCACTTGAAAGCTACCGTGAGCAATTGGCAGATAAGTTGGTTTACCACCGTGTGACTCAATACTTCTTCTTCCAACAATGGTTGAAATTGAAAGCTTACGCTAACGATAACCACATCGAAATCGTTGGGGACATGCCAATCTACGTAGCGGAAGATTCAAGCGATATGTGGGCAAATCCACATCTCTTCAAGACAGATGTCAACGGTAAGGCAACTTGTATCGCAGGATGCCCACCAGATGAATTTTCTGCAACTGGTCAACTTTGGGGTAACCCAATCTATGACTGGGAAGCAATGGACAAAGACGACTACAAATGGTGGATTGAACGCTTGCGTGAAAGCTTCAAAATCTACGATATCGTTCGTATCGACCACTTCCGTGGTTTTGAATCTTACTGGGAAATCCCTGCTGGTTCCGATACAGCAGCACCTGGTGAATGGGTCAAAGGTCCTGGCTACAAGCTCTTTGCAGCCGTTAAGGAAGAACTTGGTGAGCTAAACATCATCGCTGAAGACCTTGGCTTCATGACTGATGAAGTTATCGAATTGCGTGAACGTACTGGCTTCCCAGGAATGAAGATTCTTCAATTTGCTTTCAACCCAGAAGACGAAAGCATCGATAGCCCACACTTGGCACCTGCTAACTCAGTTATGTACACAGGAACACACGATAACAATACGGTTCTTGGTTGGTACCGTAACGAGATCGATGATGCGACTCGTGAATACATGGCTCGCTACACTAACCGTAAAGAATACGAAACAGTGCCACATGCTATGCTTCGTACCGTCTTTTCATCAGTTAGCTTCATGGCAATTGCGACTATGCAAGATTTGCTAGAATTGGATGAGACAGCTCGTATGAACTTCCCATCTACTCTTGGTGGAAACTGGTCTTGGCGTATGACTGAAGATCAATTGACACCAGCTGTCGAGGAAGGCTTGCTTGACTTGACAACAATCTATCGCCGAATCAATGAAAATTTGGTAGAATTAAAGAAATAATACAATATCAGGAGACACCTTAAACATGTTATCACTACAAGAATTTGTACAAAATCGTTACAATAAAACCATTGCAGAATGTAGCAATGAAGAGCTTTACCTGGCTCTTCTTAACTACAGCAAGCTTGCAAGTAGCAAAAAACCAGTTAACACTGGTAAGAAAAAAGTTTACTACATCTCAGCTGAGTTCTTGATTGGTAAACTTTTGTCAAACAACTTGATCAACCTTGGTCTTTACGACAATGTCAAAAAAGAACTTGCAGCTGCAGGTAAAGACTTGATTGAAGTTGAAGAAGTTGAATTGGAACCATCTCTTGGTAATGGTGGTTTGGGACGTTTGGCTGCTTGCTTTATCGACTCAATTGCGACTCTTGGTTTGAACGGTGACGGTGTTGGTCTTAACTACCACTTTGGTCTATTCCAACAAGTTCTTAAAAACAACCAACAAGAAACAATTCCAAATGCATGGTTGACAGAGCAAAACTGGTTGGTTCGCTCAAGCCGTAGCTACCAAGTACCATTTGCTCACTTCACATTGACATCAACTCTTTACGATATCGATGTACCTGGTTACAAGACAGAAACTAAGAACCGCTTGCGTTTGTTTGACTTGGATTCAGTTGATTCTTCTATCATTAAAGACGGTATCAACTTTGATAAAACAGATATCGCTCGCAACTTGACTCTTTTCCTTTACCCAGATGATAGTGACCGTCAAGGTGAATTGCTCCGTATCTTCCAACAATACTTTATGGTTTCAAACGGTGCGCAATTGATCATCGAAGAAGCAATCGAAAAAGGAAGTAACTTGCATGACCTTGCTGACTACGCAGTTGTCCAAATCAACGATACTCACCCATCAATGGTTATTCCTGAGTTGATCCGTCTTTTGACTGCTCGTGGTATCGAACTTGACGAAGCAATCTCAATCGTTCGTAGCATGACTGCTTACACAAACCACACAATCCTTGCTGAAGCCCTTGAAAAATGGCCTCTTGAATTCTTGCAAGAAGTGGTTCCTCACTTGGTACCAATCATCGAAGAATTGGATCGTCGCGTGAAAGCAGAATATAAAGATCCAGCTGTTCAAATTATCGATGAGAGCGGACGTGTTCACATGGCCCACATGGATATCCACTACGGATACAGCGTTAACGGGGTTGCAGCACTTCACACTGAAATCTTGAAGAACTCTGAGTTGAAAGCTTTCTACGACCTTTACCCAGAAAAATTCAACAACAAAACAAACGGTATCACTTTCCGTCGTTGGCTCATGCATGCTAACCCAAGATTGTCTCACTACTTGGATGAGATTCTTGGAGAAGGTTGGCACCATGAAGCAGATGAGCTTGAAAAACTTTTGTCTTATGAAGACAAAGCAGCTGTCAAAGAAAAATTGGAAAGCATCAAGGCTCACAACAAACGTAAATTGGCTCGTCACTTGAAAGAACACCAAGGTGTGGAAATCAATCCAAACTCTATATTTGACATCCAAATCAAACGTCTTCACGAGTACAAACGCCAACAAATGAACGCTTTGTACGTTATCCACAAATACCTTGACATCAAAGCTGGTAACATCCCTGCTCGTCCAATCACAATCTTCTTTGGTGGTAAAGCAGCTCCAGCCTACACAATCGCTCAAGACATCATCCACTTGATCCTTTGCATGTCAGAAGTTATTGCTAATGATCCAGCAGTAGCTCCACACTTGCAAGTCGTTATGGTTGAAAACTACAACGTTACTGCAGCAAGCTTCCTTATCCCAGCATGTGATATCTCAGAACAAATCTCACTTGCTTCTAAAGAAGCTTCAGGTACTGGTAACATGAAATTCATGTTGAACGGAGCTTTGACTCTTGGTACTATGGACGGTGCTAACGTGGAAATCGCTGAGTTGGTTGGCGACGAAAACATTTACATCTTCGGTGAGGATTCAGAAACTGTTATCGATCTTTACGCAAAAGCAGCTTATAAATCAAGTGAATTCTACGCTCGTGAAGCTATCAAACCATTGGTTGACTTCATCGTTAGCGATGCAGTTCTTGCAGCTGGAAACAAAGAGCGCTTGGAACGTCTTTACAATGAATTGATCAACAAAGACTGGTTCATGACTCTTCTTGACTTAGAAGACTACATCAAAGTGAAAGAGCAAATGCTTGCTGACTACGAAGACCGTGACGCATGGTTGGATAAAGTCATCGTCAACATTGCTAAAGCAGGATTCTTCTCATCTGACCGTACAATCGCTCAGTATAACGAAGATATCTGGCACTTGAACTAAGATACAAATTCATACTAATACATTTTGTAAAAAAGCGAGTTTCGATTAAAATTCGCTTTTTTTGAATGCTTGACTAGAAATAGACCTCAGATACTATATTTGAATGGATTACTTATATAAGATAGTTGCTTAAAACTATTCGTTATAATTATTTTTCTGAAAATTGTAGGAAAGTGTGTTAAAATGGAAACGTATACAAGTAATTATTTGAATGTCAAATTAGAATTTGAAGAGGCGCATTATGAGTAATTTAGAAATAGGGAAACGGATTCGTACTTTACGGACTGAAAAAGGACTGAGTAGAGAAGTCTTTTGTGGAGATGAAAAAGAACTTACTGTTCGTCAGTTGGGTCGAATTGAAACAGGAAATAACTTACCCAGTTTAGCGAAACTAGATTATATAGCTGGAGTGCTAGGAATTCCGATGTCTCAGTTAATCGACGAGGGCTCGCTAATTGTTCCTAAAGAGTATTTAAAACTAAAAACGAAATTGATTCGTCAATCTATTCATGGAGATGAAGAAAAAGTCCGTCAGCGTGAGGCTATCTTTGAAGATATTCAGGAACATTTTTATGATCAACTCCCTGAGGATGAACAAGTAGCAGTTGAGGTTCTACAAGCCATTGATGATGTATATGTTTCTGAAAATGTTGAATTTGGAGAGGGCTTGATTGAGGAATATTTCAATCAAACTTTGCTACAAACGGAGTATTCTGTAAATGATTTATTGATCTTATATTTATATTTTTTATCAAATGCTATTAGTTTTAAACGAAACGATGACGTTTTAAAAAAAGTAAGAAATAACATCGTGACTATAATTGACTGTTCAAATAATACTTACATGCATCTGTTACAAAGAGTATTAATTGCAATACTGTTGTATCAATTGAGGAACGAATACTACGAAGATATCTCTGTCATTTTTAGTTTTCTAAGAGAAATTATGATGGAAATTCAAGATTCAAACTTAAAACCAACGGTAGACTACCTTGAAGCCAAATATTACCTATACGGGGAAAAAGATAAAGAAAAAGCCCTGCAATACTATGAAAAAGCTATCAGTGGAGCAGAATTTTTTAATGATATGAATTTCAAAAATCGAGTGATAGAGGAGATGAAAGAAGAGTTTCCTGATATGTAAAAAAACTCTTTGTTCATTATGAAGGGATGCTGATAGGCAATATGGGGAGTTTTGTTAGTAAGAATTTAATATATTTGAGGTAATAGTTGATAACAAATAGTCATAACTACTTTTATTTGCCGTGTGCAAAAGTCTATTTATAGAGGAATGAGATGAAAAATTTAGAAATAGGGAAACGAATTCGTACCTTACGAACTGAAAAGGGATTGAGTAGGGAAGCCTTTTGTGGAGATGAAAAAGAACTTACTGTTCGTCAGTTGGGCCGAATTGAAACTGGAAATAATTTGCCCAGTTTAGCGAAACTAGACTATATAGCCAAAGTATTGGGAGTTCCCATATCTCAGTTAATTGACGAGGGATTGTTAATTGTTCCTAAAGAGTATTTAAAACTAAAAACGAAATTGATTCGTCAATCTATTCATGGAGATGAAGAAAAAATCCGTCAACGCGAGGATATCTTTGAAGAAATTCAGGAACGTTTTTATGACCAACTTCCTGAAGATGAGCAAGTAGCAGTTGAAGTTTTACAAGCTATTGATGATGTGTATGTTTCTGAAAACTCTGATTTTGGAGAAGGTTTGATCGAGGAATACTTTGAGCAGTTACTTTTAAAAACAAATTATGACACCAATGACTTACTGATTTTACACCTATATTTTTTAAAGTGCACTTTGAATGCCAAGCCAATTGATGATGTATTTGAAAATATCTATTCTAACATCTTAGGGCAAAATAATTTCTCTGATGTCATCTATATTCATTTGATTCAAAGGGTTATTGTATCAATTGTTTTATATCACTTTAATATTGAATATTATGATTTAATGCCTCAAACGCTAAGTGCTGTACGAGAAATAATAGATGAAGTCCAAGATTTTGCTTTACTACCTACAGTAGATTTTTTTGAAGCCAAATATTATATTCATACTAATCAGAATAAAGATCTTGCTTTGGACTACTATAATAAAGCAATAAACGGATCGGAATTATTAAATGATAAATCATTTAGGGATAGAGTGATAGAAGAAAAAAATAAGGATTTTCCATAATTTCAATTTAAAAACAGGACATAAATGTCAGTGGACATAAATGTCCTGTTTTTTTACTCTCATAAGGGATATACTGTTATTGTAAATAAGTTAAGAAGAGCGCAGTGCTAGAAACATTTCTATTTAACGGGATGTAGATTAGCAGGCGGGAGGAGACTATGGCAAAAACAATTGACTATTATATGGATGAAAAGTTTGTCAAGAAGGACTATCTGATTATCAAAAATAGTCTCGATAGCAGACGCTTATGTAAAGTAACACTTGATGAGAAGTTGCTAAAATTAGTTCTCTTGCTTCCAAATGAAATGAGAGAAATCAAAATGGACTCCAACTTAAAGCCTAGAATTAGAGTTGTTGACATAACCGATGGGAGTGAGTGAAGCTTCTAAAATAGAAATTAAAATTAGAAAGAGGTAATACAATGATTAAGGTAGAAAGAGTTACAAAGCGATTTGGAGATAATATTGCTTTAAATCAAATTAGTTTTTCAATAAACGAAGGAGAAATTTTTGGATTCCTAGGTCCATCTGGTTCAGGGAAAACAACAATGATCAATATTCTGACAGGACAGCTACAGGCTAACAGCGGAAAGACAGAATTATTAGGGAAAGATTCTCAAAAATTACTTCCGTCAGATTTTGAAGAGTTAGGCTTAGTAGGTGACACAAGTGGTTATTACGAAAAATTAAGTTTGTACAATAACTTGTTGCTATTTGCAAGACTATACGGAGTTTCAAAATCTCGAATTGAAGAAATTCTAAAACAAGTTGGTCTGTATGATAGTAAAGACACTCCAGCTGAGAAGCTTTCTACAGGAATGCGTCAACGAATGCTTTTAGCTCGTGCTTTAATCAATTACCCTAAAGTTCTATTTTTAGATGAACCTACAAGTGGGTTAGATCCCACCACCTCAAAGAAGATTCACAAATTACTACAGGAGTTAAAGGAAAGAGGAACAACCATTTTCTTAACTACTCATGATATGAATGAGGCGACTTTATTATGTGATAACCTAGCTCTTTTGAATAAAGGTGATCTTATTGAACAAGGAAGCCCAGGCGAAATTATCCAAAAATACAACACGGAAAAGAATGTTGCAGTAACCTATAGTGATTCTACTAAAAAGGTGGTGCGCTTTGAAGACTTGCAGCAAGAAGATTATAAAAAAATGATGACGATTCACTCATGTGAACCAACTTTAGAAGATATTTTTATTAAATTGACAGGAGAAAAATTAGATGTTTAAGAGAATTTTAGCCCTTATCTGGTTGAGGACACAAGTATTATTAACAAACAAAAACACTTTGGTACAGGTAGTATTCCCATTCTTTATGGTTCTACTCTTCCAAAATTTTATGAATACAGATGGCACTCAAGGGAAAACACTATTGTTTAGTTCTTTAACAATGGCATTCTCATTTTCTTCTGGGTCAATGATTTCAAACTCTATTGCAGAGGAAAAAGAAAAAAGAATTTTTAAAACACTCATTTTAAGCGGAGTTCGCCGTGGAGAATATCTTGTTTCCGTGTTGTTTTATCCTGTAATCTTTGCCTTGGCTTCAGTTATTTCCTTCCCTATTATGGTTGAAGTGGATTTCGCAAAAGATTATCCTGTATACCTTGTAGTAGCTTCTCTGGTAGCATTATGTACAATCCTCTTAAATTTAGTGATTGGAGCTATTTCAGAGACACAAACTCAGGCTCAGGTTTATGGTTTGATTCCAATGCTTGGTCTCTCATTCTTGCCGATGTTTTCTCAAGTTAGCTCAGAGATCAAGAAATTTATGGACACAACTTTCTTAGGAGTTTATGTAGATTTCTTTAATAAACCAGATTTCAAGTTGAATTTTGACAGTTTGGGGGTCACTTTTGCTTGGGTTGTAGCATTACTTGCCCTTAGTTATTGGGGTTTAAAAAATAAAAAAAGAGTACAGTTTGGAAAATTAACAATTAATCAACTTCAAAAACTGAGTTTTTTTAAAGCTTAGTGTTAGTAAGCTTTGTAAGAAACCTAGTTTAAAACAATAAACCAGCGCTTAAAATGCTGGTTTTATTGTCTTTCAGCTTCGAAATCTACTTAAAAACTACCTTAAATTTCTTGTATTCGCTTACATAAAGTGTTATAATATGATTATAGGAAAGAAGGTGTTCTTATGTGGAAAAAATATTTTTCAAAATATAAATGGACGGATTTATTTTGGATTTTATTTGTTATTTTAACATGCCTCTTGGCGGGTAATAGTAATCTTTACCCCCTTACCCATCAAGAAATCTCTTATCATGGGTGCTTATCGGGAATTACACTTGCCTTATTTCACTTGCTATTTATTGATAAGTTTTTTATTTCGAATCGAAAATAAATGGAGAAGCTAAAAACTTTAAATGTTTTAGACTTTTGGGATAGATAGTTTAAAAATTGAAATTTAAAACCGCATATCTTTTTGAAATGCGGTTTTTTGTGTCAATTATAGTACTTTCCCAACTAGAATCTCAGCCTCAATAGTAATCTCTGTCAGTTGGCTCCAGTCAATCTTAGTCTGGTCGATGTGAAAGAGTAGGGGCGTCATGCTGAGTAGGGCTTGAAGCTGATCTGCTGTAATAGTCTTAGTCAGAGAGGCAGTTTGGCTAGATAGGATGGTAAAGTGTTCTTGGAAATGATTTTTGATATCTTGGTTGGAATAGTCCTTGTTTGTCAGCTGGTCTTGTACCTTCTGACGGATCTCCTTGAGGTGATTTTTAGTTGGAATAACCTTTATCAAGATACCGTCTTTGGATAAAACGCGATGAAATTCTCCATAGTTGGCAGGTGAGAAGATATCAAGCAGGATATCCATGCTGGCGTCTTTTATAGGAAGACGAGCTAAGTCACCAACGAACCAATTGACTGCCCAGTTGGGTTCGCTCTTGGCAGCGATTTGGACGGAATCTTTGGAAATATCAAAGGCATAAAAGGTTTTGTCAGGATGACTTTCTTGGAGTTTGCGAGAATAGAATCCTTCGCCACAGCCGATATCTAAGACTGTGGTGCTAGTTTCTGAACTGGCTAGCAAGTCAGATACAGCCTCTAAGATAGCCTGATAAAATCCAGCCTCTAGGATTTGTTGGCGGTTTTGAAAATTTTCCTTATCGTAGTTGGTAGATTGCTTGATTTGAGGAGCTAGATTGACATAGCCGAATTTCGCCAGGTCAAAAGAATGGCGATTGCTACATTTGAGACTGCTCTCAACCAGAGTCAGCTTTTCTTGGCAGATAGGACAGGCAAAGGCAGTAGCAGAAGCAAAACGTTGAAGTTTGGGTTTGAGATTTGTATTCATAGTTTAAGTGTATCAAAAGAGGCAAATGAAAGCAACTTTAGGAATAAGTAGATGGGAGATTTAGTAGAAATAAAACTAATTCTCCAACTTATGAAATGAAATTGCTTTTATATCTAAATTGCTATATAATAATGATAAGGAGGAAATAAGTATGTTAAAAGAAGTATTAAGCGTCGCAAAAGTTGCGAAAAAATCATCACTCTTTTTGGGTGGTGTCGCATTTGGTACCCTTGGCTTGAAAATCTTAGCAAGTAAGGAAGCTAAAAAAGGTTATTCTAAAGCTTTGGCTAAGGCTTATAAGTTAAAAGACGAGCTAGATGCATCTGTTTCTGTTGTGAAGCAACATGGAGATGATGTCTTGCAAGATGCCAAATATTTGTACGAGCAAGAGAAAAAAGAAGAGCAATTAGATAGCCTTATAGGGGAATAATATGTCTTTTAAAGTGCTACATAAAGGATACCAACATATCCGACTATCATCTTCTTTTTCACTCACCTTGGATATTCAAGACTATCTTCGTTCCTTGGCGAGAGATGAAAAGGGGATTGAGTCTATCCAGTTTTACATGGATCAACAGCACTTTACTCTACGCATAAAAGAAGGCTTTTCTGTATTAGATAATGCAGAAGCCTTTTTAAAAAGAATTGATAAAGGGAAAGTTTCTGAGTTGATGACTCTTCCCATTCGTAGAGAAGAGAGTGCTTATTCTATTGTTTCAGGTGCAGCGATTAAGCGTGTGCTTTTTCGTAGTTTTGTGCCGTATCCTATTCGCTATATATGGACTTGTTATCAGGCTTTGGGTTATATCAGAGAAGCCTATCAAACACTAGCGCGTAAGGAACTAACGATGGAGGTCTTGGACTGTTCGGCGATTTTATTGTCCTTGTTTATGAACCAATCCAAGACGGCAAGTAATATCATGTTTATGCTTGATTTGGGGAATCATTTAGATCAATGGTCCTTGAAAAAAACTGCAACGGATTTAGAACAGAGTCTTCTTGCAAAAGAGAGCGATGTATTCCTAGTACAGGGCGATACGGTTGTTAGTATCAAGAGTTCCGATGTTCAAATAGGAGATGTCTTGGTCCTATCTCAAGGAAATGAAATTCTGTTTGATGGACAAGTAGTTTCAGGTTTAGGTATGGTCAACGAAAGTTCCTTGACGGGAGAGAGTTTTCCAGTTGAAAAAAGAGAATCTGATTTGGTTTGTGCAAATACAGTATTAGAAACTGGAGAGTTACGCATTCGTGTAACCGATAATCAGATGAACAGCCGGATTTTACAACTGATTGAGTTGATGAAGAAATCTGAAGAAAACAAGAAAACGAAACAACGCTATTTCATCAAAATGGCGGACAAGGTCGTCAAATATAATTTCTTGGGGGCTGGGCTAACTTACCTATTGACAGGTTCTTTTTCTAAGGCTATTTCTTTCCTATTAGTCGATTTCTCCTGCGCTTTGAAAATTTCTACTCCGGTAGCTTATTTGGCAGCTATCAAGGAGGGGTTGAACCGTGAAATGGTGATTAAGGATGGAGATGTTCTGGAGAAATATCTGGAAGTTGATACCTTCTTATTTGATAAGACGGGGACAATCACAACTAGCTATCCGATAGTTGAAAAGGTGTTACCTTTTGGGGACTATAGTGAGGAAGATATTCTCAGAATCAGTGCCTGTCTTGAGGAACACATTTATCATCCTATTGCTAATGCCATCGTCAAGCAAGCTGAGATAGAGGGAATTGAACATGAGGAAATGCATGGGAAACTCCAATATATCGCAAGCAAGGGGATCAAATCTCATATAGATGGTCAACCAGTTCTTATTGGGAATTATGTTTTGATGCAGGATGAGCAAATTCATATCAGTTCAGAACAAAATGCTTTAATTGAAGAGTACAAGAGTCACTACAATCTCTTATTCTTGGCTTATCAGAATGAATTGATTGGAATGTTCTGCATTCATACTCCTTTGAGAAAAGAAGCTAAGGCAGCCTTGGAGAAACTGAAGGCACAAGGGAAAAAATTGATTCTGGCAACAGGGGACACCTTGGTTAGGACAAAGGAATTAGTCAAAGATTTGCCCTTTGATCAGGTCTATACAGACTTGAAACCTGATGGGAAATTTGAGTTAGTAGAGGAACTGCAGAAAGCAGGTCACACTATTTTGATGGTTGGAGATGGCTTGAATGACTCAGCGGCTCTAACCCTATCAGATATCGGTGTGGTGATGAATGAGAGTGCAGATATTTCTAAGCAGATGAGTGATATCTTATTGTTAGATAATCGCTTGGATTTCTTCCAAGAGTTGGATTGGCTATCATCATCTTTGCAAACACTCATCAAGAAGAATATTCAAGATACCGTTGTCGTAAATAGTAGTTTGATTGGCTTTGGCTTGTTTAATTGGCTCAGTCCTTCAAATCTCTCTATCTTACATAATCTAACAACCTTACGTATTGTACTGCGTAGCCTGTCTATTAAAAATAGATAGATGAGAGTTATTAACAGCAAAAAGGAGTTACCTTTATTGAGGTTAACTCCTTTGTTTATAGGTAAATGTTGAACAATTTAGTAAGTCAATACAAAGTATTTTTTCTTACCACGACGGATAACAGTCAGTTCGTTCTCTAACTTATCTGCGTCACTCAAGACATAGTCAAGGTCTTGGATGCGGTCGCCGTTGACGTAGATAGCTCCGTTTTGGACGTCTTCACGGGCTTGGCGTTTTGAGTTAACCACACCAGATGAGACGAGCAGTTCCACGATATTGTGATTTTCATCTGATTGAACTTGGTAGTTTGGCACTCCACGAAGTCCTTGTTTGAGCTCTTTGACAGAAAGGTTTTTGATGTTTCCTGCAAAGAGTTGTTCAGTGATGTTGAGGGCTTCTTTGTAGGCTTCTTCGCCGTGAACAAGTGTTACGACTTCACGAGCGAGGATTTTTTGAGCCAAGCGTTCATGTGGAGCTACTTCAAATTGTTTACGGATGTCTTCAATCTCATCAAGTGACAAGAAAGTAAAGATCTTCAAGAAGCGAACAGCGTCAGCGTCCATAACGTTCATCCAGAATTGGTACATTTCATATGGGGAAGTCTTTTCAGGATTGAGCCAGACTGCGTTTCCTTCTGATTTACCAAATTTCTTACCAGTTGCATCTGTGATCAATGGAACAGTGATAACGTGACCAGTTTTATCAGCCTTACGACGAAGCAATTCAGTACCAGCTGTCATATTTCCCCACTGGTCAGAACCACCGATTTGTAGCGTCACATTGTGGTCTTGGTTAAGGACGAAGAAGTCGTAACCTTGCATGATTTGGTAAGCAAACTCAGTGTAAGAAATTCCTGTTTCGATCCGTTTTTTCACAGACTCCTTGCTCATCATGTAGTTGACAGTGAAGTATTTTCCGATATCACGGAGGAAGTCAATGAAGCTGATGCTGCCAAACCAGTCGTAGTTGTTGACCATGACAGCTTTATTTTCACCATTTTCAAAATCAAGAAAGCGAGAAAGTTGTCCTTGGATAGACTTGACCCAGCCATCTACTGTGTCTTTTGTTTGGAGACTACGCTCAGCATCTTTGAAGGACGGATCTCCGATGAGACCTGTAGCACCGCCAACGAGCGCATAAGGTTTGTGACCTGCTAGTTGCAAGCGACGACTTGTCAAGATTGCGACAAGGTGGCCTAGGTGAAGGCTGTCAGCAGTTGGATCGTAGCCAGTATAATAAGAAACTTGACCTTCTTCTAGGGCTTTACGCAAAGCTTCTTCATCAGTCGTTTGAAAAATCAAACCACGCTCTTTTAGCTCATCAAAAATGTGCATGTGTCTTTTCTCCTTTTTAAAATTATTGTTTCTAACTATTGTATCACAAACTTGGGCAATAGCCTAGCAGAATAGGGAAGAAAGTGGCTATTTTATTGAAAGTTTACCTTTTGTGGTATAATAAATAGAGTGAGGAAATCCATGCAAAATCAAGTAAATGAAATAAAACGAAAAATGCTGGAATTTTTCCAGCAAAAACAAAAAAATAAAAAATCAGCTAGACCTGGCAAGAAAGGTTCAAGTACCGAGAAATCTAAATCCTTAGAGAAGCCAGACATTTTTCCAGCTATTTTACTGAGTATAAAAGCCTTATTTAACTTGCTCTTTGTGCTCGGTTTTCTAGGAGGAATGTTGGGAGCTGGGATTGCTTTGGGGTACGGAGTGGCCTTATTTGACAAGGTACGGGTGCCTCAGACAGAAGAATTGGTACATCAGGTCAAGGATATCTCTTCTATTTCAGAGATTACCTATGCGGATGGGACGGTGATTGCTTCCATAGAGAGTGATTTGTTGCGCACTTCTATCTCATCTGAGCAAATTTCGGAAAATCTGAAGAAGGCTATCATTGCGACGGAAGACGAACACTTTAAAGAACATAAGGGTGTAGTGCCCAAGGCGGTGATTCGTGCGACCTTGGGGAAATTTGTAGGTTTGGGTTCCTCAAGTGGGGGTTCAACCTTGACCCAGCAACTGATTAAACAGCAGGTGGTTGGGGATGCGCCGACCTTGGCTCGTAAGGCGACAGAGATTGTAGATGCTCTTGCCTTGGAACGCGCCATGAATAAAGACGAGATTTTAACGACCTATCTCAATGTGGCTCCGTTTGGCCGAAATAATAAGGGGCAGAATATTGCAGGAGCTCAGCAGGCAGCCGAGGGGATTTTCGGTGTAGATGCCAGTCAGTTGACGGTTCCTCAAGCAGCATTTTTAGCAGGACTTCCGCAGAGTCCCATTACCTATTCTCCTTATGAAAATACTGGGGAGTTGAAGAGTGATGAAGACTTAGAAATAGGCTTGAGACGGGCTAAGGCAGTTCTTTACAGTATGTATCGTACAGGTGCCTTAAGTAAAGACGAGTATTCTCAATATAAGGATTACGATCTTAAACAGGACTTTCTCCCTTCAGCTACAGTCACAGGTGTGTCACGAGGCTATTTATACTTTACAGCCTTGGCAGAAGCTCAGGAACGTATATATGATTATCTAGTTCAGAGAGACAATGTTTCCGCTAAGGAGTTGAAAAATGAGGCAACTCAGAAGTTTTATCGCGATTTGGCAGCCAAGGAAATTGAAAATGGTGGTTATAAGATTACTACTACCATAGACCAAAAAATCCATTCTGCCATGCAAAATGCGGTTGCTGATTATGGCTATCTTTTAGACGATGGAACAGGTCGTGTAGAAGTAGGGAATGTCTTGATGGACAACCAAACAGGTGCTATTCTAGGCTTTGTAGGCGGTCGTAATTATCAAGAAAATCAAAATAATCATGCCTTTGATACCAAGCGTTCGCCAGCTTCTACTACCAAGCCTTTGCTTGCCTACGGTATTGCTATTGACCAGGGCTTGATGGGAAGCGAAACGATTCTATCTAACTATCCAACAAACTTTGCTAATGGCAATCCGATTATGTATGCTAATAGCAAGGGAACAGGAATGATGACCTTGGGAGAAGCTCTGAACTATTCATGGAATATCCCTGCTTACTGGACCTATCGTATGCTCCGTGAAAAGGGTGTTGATGTCAAGGGTTATATGGAAAAGATGGGCTACGAGATTCCTGAGTACGGTATTGAGAGTCTGCCAATGGGTGGTGGTATTGAAGTCACAGTTGCCCAGCATACTAATGGCTATCAGACTCTAGCAAATAATGGTTTATATCATAAAAAACATGTGATTTCTAAAATTGAAGCAGCAGATGGTAGAGTGGTGTATGAGTATCAGGATAAACCGGTTCAAGTCTATTCAAAAGCTACTGCGACAATTATGCAGGGCTTGTTGCGAGAAGTTCTATCCTCTCGTGTGACAACAACCTTCAAGACGAACCTGACTTCTTTAAATCCTACTCTGGCTAATGCAGATTGGATTGGGAAGACTGGTACAACCAACCAAGACGAAAATATGTGGCTCATGCTTTCGACACCTAGATTAACCCTAGGTGGCTGGATTGGGCATGATGATAATCATTCATTGTCACGTAGAGCAGGTTATTCCAATAACTCTAATTACATGGCTCATCTGGTAAATGCGATTCAGCAAGCCTCCCCAAGCATTTGGGGGAACGAGCGCTTTGCTTTAGATCCTAGTGTAGTAAAATCAGAAGTCTTGAAATCAACAGGCCAGAAACCAGGTAAAGTTTCTGTTGAAGGGAAAGAGGTAGAGGTCACAGGTTCGACTGTTACCAGCTATTGGGCTAATAAGGCAGGAGCGCCAGCGACCAGTTATCGCTTTGCTATTGGTGGAAGTGATGCGGATTATCAGAATGCTTGGTCTAGCATTATGGGGAGTCTACCAACTCCATCAAGCTCCAGCAGTTCAAGTAGTAGCTCTAGCGCTACACGACCTTCTTCTTCAAGGACGAGACGATAAGTTCTATGAACTGTGCTAAATGAAGTGGCAAATCAATGGATTGCCACTTTTTTCTTTTGTCCTTTCGTGTTACAATAAAGGTATGAATCAGTATCAGAAAAAGATTGTTAAAGGAACCATTTATTCGCTCCTATCCGGCTTGATATGGGGAATCTGTGGGATTTTAGGAGAGTACTTCTTTACTCATTACCAGGTGTCTTCGGGCTGGATTACCTCTATGCGTTTGACACTGGCAGGGAGTCTTGTGCTCATTTGGTCAGCAATGCAATTAAAATCGCAAGTGTTAGATATTTGGCGAGATAAGAAAAATTACCTTCCCTTTTTGGCCTATGCTATTTTGGGAATTTTCTCAGTCCAGTATTTTTTCTATCTCTGTGTAGAATTTTCTAATGCTGCTACAGCGACTATTTTACAGTTTATCAGTCCTGTCTTTATCCTCTTTTACAATCGCTTGGTTTATAAAAAACGAGCGTCAAAAAGCGCTATTTTCTATGTTTTGATTGCCATGCTGGGTGTTTGCCTGATGGCGACAAAGGGGGATCTCTCTCAGTTATCCATGACACCGCTAGCACTTGTGACGGGTTTGCTGAGTGCCATGGGGGTCATGTTTAATGTTATCTTGCCTCAGCCTTTTGCGAAGCGCTATGGTTTTGTACCCACGGTTGGGTGGGGGATGATTTTGGCCGGTTTATTTAGCAATGTCCTCTCTCCGATTTATCAGCTTTCCTTTACTCTTGATATTTGGAGTATCTTGATTTGCCTCATTATCGCTTTCTTTGGAACGGCTTTTGCTTTTTTTATTTCCATGAAGGCTGTGTCCTTGGTTTCTCCTTTGGTGGTTTCCGTTATCAGTGCCAGTGAACCTCTCTCTTCTGCTCTCTTGAGTGTTTTGTTCTTAGGATTGGTAGTGGATTGGTCCCTTCTTCTAGCTATGGCCTTGATTATTTTGCCTATGATTTTCTTATCGATAGAAGAAGCGAAAGAAAGTAAATAAAAAGTCTTTTCTTAATTCTAAAAGTGTGCTATACTAGAATAGTCAATAAAACACGGGGAGATAGTTGTGAAGAGTGTTTTTAGGTTGTATCGGTAGGGGCTTGCTTTTACCGACAGCACGTTTTATCTCACATCCCTAAAAATCATACCTAAAAACAAACAAAAAGGCTTCAAATTTGAGGCCTTTTTTGGTAGAATAGGTATCATTAAAATGAACTAGGAGGCGCCTATGACTGCTACAAAAATGAACGCACAAGAAATTATCCAATTTATCGCCAATGCTGAAAAGAAAACCAGTGTGAAAGTAACTTTTGAGGGACAACTCGCAACTGCTGTACCAAGCTCTGTTGTTAAACTAGGTAATGTCCTATTCGGAGATTGGAAGGACGTGGCTCCGCTTCTCGATGGTTTGGTAGAAAATCAAGACTATGTTGTTGAGCAAGACGCTCGTAATTCTGCAGTTCCTTTGCTAGATAAACGTGCTATCAATGCTCGTATTGAGCCGGGTGCTATTATCCGTGATCAGGTTGAAATTGGTGACAATGCTGTTATCATGATGGGAGCGGTTATCAATATCGGTGCTGAAATTGGTGCAGGAACCATGATTGACATGGGTGCTATCCTTGGTGGCCGTGCTATCGTGGGGAAAAACAGCCACGTTGGTGCAGGTGCCGTTCTTGCAGGTGTGATTGAGCCAGCTAGCGCAGAACCAGTCCGTGTTGGAGATAATGTTCTCATCGGTGCCAATGCAGTGGTTATCGAAGGGGTCCAAATCGGTAGCGGTTCAGTTGTCGCAGCAGGAGCTATTGTTACCCAAGATGTCCCAGAAAACGTGGTGGTAGCAGGTGTTCCAGCTCGTATCATCAAAGAGATTGATGCCCAAACCCAACAAAAAACAGCGCTAGAGGATGCGCTTCGTACCTTATAATTGTAAAAGTAATAAAGAGGCGGAACCCTTCTTCCAGCCTCTTTCTGCTATATCGGAGGATAGATAGATGTTAGATTTGATTCAGACTAGACGAGATTTGCACCAGATTCCAGAGATTGGCTTGGAGGAGTTCAAGACTCAGGCTTATCTGCTGGATGTAATTGAAAAATTGACTGCGGGCAAGGATTTTGTCCAAGTTCGAACTTGGCGGACAGGGATTTTGGTTTATTTGCAGGGAAGTCAGCCAGAGCGTACTATTGGTTGGAGGACAGACATTGATGGCCTGCCTATCGTCGAACAAACAGGACTTCCTTTCGCTTCTCACCACCAAGGTCGCATGCACGCCTGTGGACATGATTTCCACATGACCATTGCCTTGGGCTGTCTTGAGCGAGCCCTTGAGGAGCAACCAAAGAACAATCTGCTCTTTCTGTTTCAGCCTGCTGAAGAAAATGAAGCTGGTGGCATGCTCATGTATGAGGATAGCGCTTTTGGAGACTGGTTGCCAGACCAGTTTTATGGACTCCATGTGAGACCAGATTTGAAAGTCGGCCAGATTGCGACTAATACTCATACACTCTTTGCAGGAACTTGCGAGGTGAAGATCCGTTTCAAAGGCAAAGGTGGCCACGCAGCCTTTCCGCATGAAGCCAATGACGCTTTGGTGGCGGCTAGTTACTTTGTGACCCAGGTGCAGTCAGTTGTCAGCCGCAATGTCAACCCAATCGAGGGAGCGGTGGTGACCTTTGGTCTTTTCCAAGCTGGAACAACCAACAATGTTATAACAGACACAGCCTTTTTACATGGAACTATTCGGGCATTGACACAGAACATGAGTCTCTTGGTGCAAAAGAGGGTCAAAACAGTTGCAGAAGGTGTTGCGGCAGCCTTTGATATGGAAGCCGAAGTAGAACTCAAACAAGGGGGCTACTTGCCTGTTGAGAACAATCCAGCCTTGGCGCGTGAACTGATGAATTTCTTTGAAGAAAAAGACGGAATCGAGTTGATTGATATCGAACCTGCTATGACTGGTGAGGACTTTGGTTATCTCCTTTCAAAGGTTGATGGTGTTATGTTTTGGCTAGGTATCGATAGTCCCTACGCTCTTCATCACCCTCAAATGAGTCCCAAGGAAGAGGCTTTAGCTATTGGGGTGGATGCGGTCTCTAGTTTCCTGAAAAAGAAGGCAGCAGAGTAGAGGTTTTGTCTATGAAATCGGAATTACGCAAGCAAGTCTTGCACGAAATGAAGGCTATCCCTCGAACTCAAAAAGTTACTATGGATCTAGCTTTAACGGATCAATTTTTGAAACACCCCTCTTACCAAGAAGCCAAGGTCATCGCAACCTATCTCTCTTTTCCTCATGAGTTTCAAACTCAGGAACTGATTGACCAGGCGCTGAAGGATGGCAAGAAGGTTCTGATACCTAAAACCTATACCAAGGGGCGCATGGACTTTGTGGTCTATCATCCGCAACAACTGGTCAAAACTTCCTTTGGCTTACTGGAACCACAGGGAGATTTGGAAGTTGTGGCTGCATCTCAGATTGATTTGGTTCATGTTCCAGGGTTAGCTTTTACGACGGAAGGATATCGGATTGGATACGGTGGAGGTTATTATGATCGCTATCTAGAACATTTTTCTGGTCATACTTTGAGTACGATATATCTTTGTCAAGTTCAGCAATTCATGCCTGAAAATCATGATATTCCTGTTCAGGAGGTACTGATTGATGAAAGAAATCTTTGATAGGCGTTACCCTGTGACGAGTTTCTTCCTCTTAGTGACAGCCTTGGTATTTCTACTAATGTTGGTGACCACAGGTGGAAACTTTGACAGGGCAGATACCCTATTTCGATTTGGAGCCATGTACGGACCTGCCATTCGCCTCTTTCCTGAGCAGATTTGGCGTCTCTTTTCTGCCATTTTTGTTCATATTGGGTGGGAGCATTTCATTGTTAATATGCTTTCGCTCTATTATCTTGGTAGGCAAGTAGAGGAAATTTTCGGATCCAAGAAGTTTTTCTTTCTCTATCTCTTATCAGGAATGATGGGGAATCTCTTTGTTTTTGTATTTAGCCCCAAATCATTAGCAGCAGGAGCCTCGACTTCTCTCTATGGGCTATTTGCTGCAATTATTGTTCTTCGCTATGCAACGCGTAATCCTTATATCCAACAGCTAGGGCAATCTTATCTGACGCTTTTTGTGATTAACATTATTGGAAGTGTTCTGATTCCAGGAATCAGCCTAGCAGGCCATATCGGGGGAGCAGTTGGTGGAGCATTTCTAGCAGTTATCTTTCCAGTTCGAGGAGAAAGACGGATGTATAGCGCTAGTCAGAGACTGGTAGCAGTAGTGTTGTTCGTAGGACTCGCAGTTTTGTTTTTCTACAAGGGAATGGGAATGTGACGAAGTTGAAAGAAAATTTGTGTAATGAAAAAAGATAAGGCATTTTTTGTACCTTATCTTTTTTGTTTTATACTCAATGAAAATCAAAGAGCAAACTAGGAAACTAGCCGCAGATTGCTCAAAGCACTGCTTTGAGGTTGTAGATCGAACTGACGAAGTCAGTAACCATACCTACGGTAAGGCGACGCTGACGTGGTTTGAAGAGATTTTCGAAGAGTTTTATTCCTTCTCAGCCAATTCTTTTCCCAGTTGGATGATGTAATCTTTCAAGTCATCTTTGACTTGTGGGTGCTTGAGGGCATAGTCAATAGATGTTTTCATAAAGCCAAACTTATCCCCAACGTCGTAACGAGCTCCTGTAAATTCACGGGCGAAAACACGTTGTGTTTTATTAAGCGTATCAATAGCGTCGGTAAGTTGGATTTCATTTCCAGCACCGGGAGCTTGATTTTCTAAGATATCAAAAATCTCAGGTGTGAGAAGATAGCGACCAATAATAGCTAGATCACTTGGAGCATCTTCTGGAGCTGGTTTTTCAACGAAAGTTTCGACACTGTAGAGACCATTAATCCCTTCGCCTTGAGGCGCGATAACTCCATATGCTGAAACTTCTTCATGAGGGACAGGCATAACAGCAATTGTTGATGCGTGAGTCGACTCGTAATCATTCATCAATTGTTTTGTCAAAGGTACAGCGTGGTCATCTGTGATATCCATTAGGTCGTCACCAAGCATGACAACGAAGGGCTCATTCCCTACAAAAGCTTTTGCTTGTAAGACAGCATCGCCAAGACCACGAGGATGGCTTTGACGGATAAAGTGAAGGCGAATGCCAGTTGTTTCGTCTACTAATTTTAGCAAGTCATGTTTGCCTTTTTCTTTGAGGTTGTATTCAAGCTCAAAGTTTGAGTCAAAGTGGTCTTCAATAGAACGTTTTGATTTACCAGTGACAACCAGAATATCTTCAATACCTGATTTAAGAGCTTCTTCGACGATAAATTGGATAGTTGGTTTGTCCACAATTGGCAACATTTCTTTAGCAAGTGCTTTGGTTGCTGGTAAAAATCGAGTCCCGAGTCCAGCGGCAGGGATGACTGCCTTTCTAACTTTTGATGTCATAAAAATCCTTTCTTTAGAGGGTTAAGACCACTCATTTTCTGCTTTAAATTCATTGTTCATGATGTCATAAATGGCATCTTTGATATTGGTTCCGTGGTAAATAACTTGGTAAATGGCCTGTGTAATTGGCATATAGACTCCAAGTTCTTGCGCTAGTTCATAGGCTGCTCGAGTCGTTGAGATTCCTTCAATTACCATGCCCATATTGGCTTCGATATCGGCTAGGGATTCTCCACGACCAAGAGCATCTCCGGCTCTCCAGTTACGAGAGTGGATGGAGGTTCCCGTTACGATCAAATCTCCCACACCAGACAAGCCACTATAGGTCAATGGACTGGCCCCGAGTGCTACCCCTAAGCGGGTAATTTCTGCCAATCCTCGAGCGATGATGGCTGCCTTAGCGTTGTCACCAAATCCTAAACCATGTAAGGCTCCAGCACCGACAGCGATAATATTTTTAAGAGCACCGGCAGTTTCGACTCCAATAACATCCGTATTGGTATAAAGTCGGAAATAGTGATTACTAAAGAGCTTCTGAACGTATTGAGCTGTTTGTAAATCTTTAGAAGCAGCAGTGATTAAAGTCAGGTCACGCACAATGGTCTCTTCTGCATGACTAGGCCCTGATACAACGACGATATCACTACGGAGATGCTCAGGAATTTCTTCTTCAAGGATAGTTGATAATCGTTTATGGCTATCAGGTTCTAATCCCTTTGATGCGTGCATGATGATAGCCTTATGATCCAAGGTTTGTGCAACTTGTTGGGCGACAAGTCGTGTTACTTTTGTTGGGACAACAAACAAAATCGCATCTACATCTTTCAGTGCCTCTGCTAAGTCAGTGTAGGCAATGATATTTTCATCTAGAACGACATCTTTAAAGTAGTGTTTATTAGTATGATAGGTATTAATTTCATTGATTTGCTCGGGAAGATTTCCCCAAATACGTACCTCGTGTCCATTGTCATTTAAGACTTGTGAAAGGGCAGTTCCCCAAGAACCAGGCCCCAAGATGGCGATGGTTTGTTTTTCCATGATTTCCTCCTTGATAGAGTCCTTTCCATTATTCTATCATATTCTAGAGGATTTTGCACTTGCATTGTTGGGGAGTGGTGGCTTTGTTACTTGAAAAATACACAAAAACCGAGACTCAGTATTAAACTCTTAGTCTCGGTTTTGATATTCCTTAAAGAATAGCTCGGTTTATTTCAATTGATCTGTAATGTCTTTTGATAGCAACATTCCCAGATGATAAGTTTTATTGATATATGCAATGACATCATTGATATTTTCAGTCGTTTGAATTTTCTCTTTGATGTCAGTCCTAAATGTTTCATCCTTTAACAGTTGTTCTTGGTAGAGTTTTTGCAGTCTCTCCTTCTCGTACTTATTGAGCAGAAAAAGGAAAACCAAACTAATCACAACGAGGACATAAGCATATTGGCTCATAGGATATCTCCCTGTATGGTAAAGAAGTAGTAGTGAGTAGATTGAATTAGTGAAGCAGTTAGCTAGTCCGCAGATAAGCGGCTAGCGTCTAACAATTAGGAACTTTAGTTCCAATAACTTTAAGATTACGACATGAACCAAACCAAATCGATATTATTTGGTTTGGTGAATTAGTGAAGCGTTTAGGCAATTCGCCATATAGCGATTGCCGTCAAGAGACTAGGAACTTTAGTTCCAGTCTCTTGTAACGATTTACATCTTCTCTGGCGCTTCTACTCCAAGCAAGCGAAGGGCCTCTTTGAGAACGACTGCAGTTGCGTAGCTGAGGGCTAGACGGCTGTCGCGTTCTGGGCTTTCATCCAAGATACGCGTATGTGCATAGTATTTGTTAAAAGCTTGAGCCAGGCTAATTGCAAATTTAGCAATGATAGAAGGTTCAAAATTATCTGCTGCACGATTGATAATACGTGGGAAGTCTTGGAGTATTTTAATGATTTCCCAGCTTTCAGCATCATTCAGGCTGTAGTTGCCAGCCGTATTTGGTTTGAAATCGGCTTTGCGCAAGATAGATTGGATACGAGCGTAGGCATATTGAACGTAAGGTCCAGTTTCACCCTCGAAGGATACCATGGCCTCTAGGTCGAAGTCGTATCCATTTGTACGGTCGGTTTTGAGGTCATAGAACTTAATGGCTCCAACCCCAACAGCATGCGCTACCTGGTCTTTGTTTTCTAGTTCAGGATTTTTAGCCTCGATTTGGGCTTTGGCACGACTAACGGCCTCTGCAACAGTAGGTTCTAGCAAGATGACATTCCCTTTACGAGTAGAGAGTTTTTTCCCTTCTTTTGTAACTAAACCAAAAGGAACGTGAGTAATGTCGTCACTCCAATCGTAGCCCATCTCTTGCAAGACAGCTTTGAGCTGTTTAAAGTGGGCAGATTGCTCTTGACCAACAACGTAGATGGATTTAGCAAATTGGTATTCGTTTTTACGGTAAAGGGCTGCAGCCAAGTCACGTGTGATGTAGAGAGTTGCACCATCAGATTTCTTGATGAGGGCTGGATGTTCAATTCCATATTTCTCAAGGTTGACAACTTGGGCACCTTCTGATTCAATAAGAAGCCCTTTTTCAGAAAGAATGTCTACAACTGCATCCATCTTATCGTTGTAGAAAGCTTCTCCATTGTAGCTGTCAAATTCAACTTGCAATTCATTGTAAAGACGGTTAAATTCCACCAAACTTTCATCACGGAACCATTGCCAAAGAGCGAGAGCTTCCTCATCTCCATTTTCAAGTTTACGGAACCATTCGCGCGCTTCTTCATCCAAGCTAGGGTCATTTTCAGCCTCAGCATTGATGCGGACGTAGAGTTTAAGGAGTTCATCAATTGGATGAGCTTTTACAGCTTCTTCGTCACCCCATTTTTTGTAGGCAACAATCAGCATCCCAAACTGCTTACCCCAGTCTCCTAAATGATTGACCTTGACCGTTTGATAACCGATTTTTTGGAAAATATGTGACAAGCTATCTCCGATAACAGTTGAGCGTAGGTGACCAATAGAAAATGGTTTAGCGATATTGGGACTAGACATGTCGATCACAACATTTTCTTGTTTACCAATATGTTGGTCAGCATAGTGTTCTTTTTCAGTGATAACAGCTTGTAATACTTGAGCAGAAATGGCAGATTTATCAAGGAAAAAGTTAACGTAAGGTCCCGTTGCAACAACCTTTTCAAAGGCTTGGCTGTTAATCTTTTCAGCTAGTTCAGCCGCAATCATTTGAGGTGCTTTACGTTCGACTTTTGCAAGTGAAAAAGCAGGGAAAGCAATGTCTCCCATTTCTGAGTTTTTAGGGGTTTCCAGTAAATTTAAAATAGCCTCTTGGTCCAGGCTATCAATGATGCTAGCCAACTCGCTAGCAATCAATTCTTTTGTATTCATTAAGAGCTCCTTTTTGGACTTTTCTACTATTTTATCACAATTTTAAAGAAAGAAGAAAAAATTTTTGAAATCTCCTATTTTTTTGGTATAATATAGTTATAAAATTAGTTATAAATATTCACATAAGAGGATTTTATGAGAAAAAGAGATCGTCATCAGTTAATAAAAAAAATGATTACTGAGGAGAAATTAAGTACACAAAAAGAAATTCAAGACCGGTTGGAGGCGCACAATGTTTTTGTGACGCAGACAACCCTGTCTCGTGATTTGCGCGAAATCGGCTTGACCAAGGTCAAGAAAAATGATATGGTGTATTATGTACTAGCAAATGAGACAGAAAAGATTGATTTGGTGGAATTTTTGTCTCATCATTTAGAAGGTGTTGCAAGAGCAGAGTTTACCTTGGTGCTTCATACCAAATTGGGAGAAGCCTCTGTTTTGGCAAATATTGTAGATGCAAACAAGGATGAATGGATTTTAGGAACAGTTGCTGGTGCCAATACCTTATTGGTCATTTGTCGAGACCAGCACGTTGCCAAACTCATGGAAGATCGTTTGCTAGATTTGATGAAAGATAAGTAAGGTCTTGGGAGTTACTCTCAAGACTTATTTTTGACAAGGAGAGACGGACAATGGCGACAGAAAAGCTATCACCCGGCATGCAACAGTATGTGGATATTAAAAAGCAATATCCAGATGCTTTTTTGCTCTTTCGGATGGGTGATTTTTATGAATTATTTTATGAGGATGCGGTCAATGCTGCGCAGATTCTGGAAATTTCCTTAACGAGTCGCAACAAGAATGCGGACAATCCGATTCCTATGGCGGGTGTTCCCTATCATTCTGCCCAACAGTACATCGATGTCTTGATTGAGCAGGGCTATAAGGTAGCTATCGCAGAGCAGATGGAAGATCCTAAACAAGCAGTTGGGGTTGTGAAACGAGAGGTTGTTCAGGTCATTACGCCAGGGACAGTGGTCGATAGCAGTAAGCCGGATAGTCAGAACAACTTCTTGGTTGCTATAGATCGTGATGGCAGTCAATTTGGTCTAGCTTATATGGACCTGGTGACGGGTGACTTTTATGTGACAGGTCTTTTGGATTTCACGCTGGTTTGTGGGGAAATCCGCAATCTCAAGGCTCGAGAAGTGGTGCTGGGTTATGACCTGTCTGAGGAAGAAGAACAAATCCTCAGTCGTCAGATGAATCTGGTGCTCTCTTATGAAAAAGAAGGCTTTGAAGACCTTCATTTACTGGATTCACGATTGGCAGCTGTGGAGCAATCGGCCTCTAGTAAGCTACTCCAGTATGTTCATCGGACTCAGATGAGGGAATTGAACCACCTCAAGCCTGTTATCCGCTATGAAATCAAGGATTTCTTGCAGATGGATTATGCGACCAAGGCTAGTCTGGATTTGGTTGAGAATGCTCGGTCAGGCAAGAAGCAGGGCAGCCTTTTCTGGCTTTTAGATGAAACCAAAACGGCTATGGGTATGCGGCTCTTGCGGTCTTGGATTCATCGTCCCTTGATTGATAAGGAGCGAATCGTCCAACGCCAAGAAGTGGTGCAGGTCTTTCTCGACCATTTCTTTGAGCGTAGTGATTTGACAGACAGTCTCAAGGGTGTTTATGACATTGAGCGCTTGGCTAGTCGTGTTTCTTTTGGCAAAACCAAT
The DNA here is from genome assembly GCF_051106265.1 of Streptococcus sp. KHUD_015. Lineage (GTDB taxonomy): Bacteria > Bacillota > Bacilli > Lactobacillales > Streptococcaceae > Streptococcus. The sequence continues at coordinate 1,992,740 of NZ_CP193665.1, read as the reverse complement.
CCTAAGGATCTCTTGCAGTTGGCGACTACCTTGTCTAGTGTGCCACGGATTCGTGCGATTTTAGAAGGGATGGAGCAACCTGCTCTAGCTTATCTCATCGAACAACTGGATGGAATTCCTGAGTTGGAGAGCTTGATTAGCGCAGCGATTGCTCCTGAAGCTCCCCATGTGATTACAGATGGGGGAATTATCCGAACTGGATTTGATGAGACTTTAGACAAGTACCGTCGCGTTCTCAGAGAAGGGACTGGATGGATTGCTGAAATTGAGGCTAAGGAGCGAGAAAACTCTGGTATTAGTACGCTCAAGATTGACTACAATAAAAAAGATGGCTATTATTTCCATGTGACCAATTCGCAACTGGGAAATGTGCCAGCCCATTTTTTCCGCAAGGCGACGCTGAAAAACTCAGAACGCTTTGGAACCGAGGAATTAGCTCGTATCGAAGGCGACATGCTGGAGGCGCGTGAGAAGTCAGCCAATCTAGAATACGAAATCTTTATGCGTATTCGTGAGGAAGTCAGCAAGTACATCCAGCGTTTGCAGGCTCTAGCTCAAGGAATTGCGACAGTTGATGTCTTACAGAGTCTGGCGGTTGTGGCTGAAACCCAGCATTTGATTCGACCTGAATTCAGAGATGATTCGCGAATTGATATCCAGAAAGGGCGCCATGCTGTCGTTGAAAAGGTCATGGGGGCTCAGACCTATATTCCCAATACGATTCAGATGGCAGAAGATATTAGTATTCAACTGATTACAGGGCCAAACATGAGCGGGAAGTCAACCTACATGCGTCAGTTAGCCATGACGGCGGTTATGGCCCAGCTGGGTTCTTATGTGCCAGCGGAAAGCGCCCATTTACCGATTTTTGATGCCATTTTTACCCGTATCGGAGCAGCAGATGACTTGGTTTCAGGCCAATCAACCTTTATGGTGGAGATGATGGAGGCCAACAATGCTATTTCGCATGCAACAAAGAATTCCTTGATTCTCTTTGATGAGTTAGGTCGTGGAACTGCAACTTATGACGGTATGGCTCTTGCTCAGTCTATCATCGAATACATTCATGAGCATATCGGAGCCAAGACCCTCTTTGCGACCCACTACCATGAGTTGACTAGTCTAGAGTCCAGCCTGGAACACTTGATCAATGTTCACGTGGCAACCTTGGAGCAGGATGGGCAGGTCACCTTCCTTCACAAGATTGAACCAGGACCAGCCGATAAATCCTATGGTATCCATGTTGCCAAGATTGCTGGCTTGCCAGCAGACCTTTTAGCAAGGGCGGATAAGATTTTGACTCAGTTAGAGAATCAGGGTACAGAAAGCCCAGATACTATGAAACAAACAAGTGCCGTCACTGAACAGATTTCACTCTTTGACGCGCCAGCAGACCATCCTATCCTAACAGAATTAGCTAAACTGGATGTTTACAATATGACACCTATGCAGGCTATGAATGTCTTGGTCGAGTTAAAACAAAAATTATAAAGAATGAACTATTTGTCATTCTAGCTGTATCAAGGAGACTTCTTTGACAATCCCCCACTTTTTTGCTAGAATAACATCACACAAACAGAATGAGAAGGAGCTGACACATTGTCGCTCCCTTTTGTCTATTTTTTAAGGAGAAAGTATGCTGATTCAGAAAATAAAAACCTACAAGTGGCAGGCCTTGGCTTCGCTCCTGATGACAGGCTTGATGGTTGCTAGTTCACTTTTGCAACCGCGTTACCTGCAGGAAGTGTTAGACGCCCTACTTGCTGGGAAATATGAAGCTATTTATAGTATCGGGGCTTGGTTGATTGGTGTGGCCTTGGTCGGTTTGGTTGCTGGTGGGCTTAATGTTATCCTTGCAGCCTATATTGCCCAAGGAGTTTCATCTGACCTTCGGGAGGACGCCTTCCGTAAAATCCAAACCTTTTCTTATGCCAATATTGAACAATTTAATGCGGGAAATCTAGTCGTTCGAATGACAAATGATATCAACCAGATTCAGAACGTGGTCATGATGACCTTCCAAATTCTTTTCAGACTTCCCCTCTTGTTCATCGGTTCGTTTATCCTTGCGGTTCAAACTCTTCCTTCGCTGTGGTGGGTGATTGTTCTCATGGTGGTCTTGATTTTTGCCTTGACTGCTGTCATGATGGGGATGATGGGGCCACGTTTTGCCAAGTTTCAAACCCTTCTTGAACGCATTAATGCCATTGCTAAGGAAAATTTGCGTGGCGTTCGTGTGGTCAAGTCCTTTGTCCAAGAAAAAGAGCAGTTTGCTAAGTTTACAGAGGTTTCAGACGAGCTACTCGGTCAAAATCTTTACATCGGTTATGCCTTTTCAGTAGTGGAACCTTTTATGATGTTGGTCGGTTATGGGGCGGTCTTCCTCTCTATTTGGCTAGTTGCAGGGATGGTTCAGTCGGATCCGTCAGTTGTTGGATCCATTGCTTCCTTTGTCAATTACCTAAGCCAGATTATCTTTACCATTGTTATGGTTGGATTTTTGGGAAATTCTGTCAGTCGTGCTATGATTTCTATGCGTCGTATTCGAGAAATTCTTGACGCAGAACCAGCCATGACCTTCAAGGATGTCCCAGATGAAGAGTTGGTTGGAAGTCTTAGCTTTGAAAATGTGACCTTTACCTATCCAATGGACAAGGAACCGATGCTGAAAGATGTGAGCTTTACTATTGAACCTGGTCAAATGGTTGGTGTAGTTGGGGCGACTGGTGCAGGAAAATCAACCTTGGCTCAATTGATTCCACGTCTCTTTGACCCACAGGCAGGGGCTATCAAAATTGGAGGCAAGGATATTCGCGAAGTGAGTGAAGGGACCCTGCGTAAAACTGTTTCTATTGTTCTCCAACGTGCCATTCTCTTTAGTGGAACCATTGCAGATAACCTGAGACAGGGCAAAGGAGATGCTACTCTATTTGAAATGGAGCGAGCAGCCAATATTGCCCAAGCTAGTGAATTCATTCATCGTATGGAGAAAACCTTTGAAAGTCCAGTTGAGGAACGAGGAACCAATTTCTCAGGTGGGCAAAAACAAAGGATGTCGATTGCACGTGGTATTGTCAGCAATCCACGTATTCTGATTTTTGACGATTCGACCTCAGCCTTGGATGCTAAGTCAGAGCGCCTGGTTCAGGAAGCCTTGAATAAGGAATTGAAGGGAACGACAACCATTATCATCGCGCAAAAGATTAGCTCGGTTGTTCACGCGGATAAAATCTTGGTTCTAGATCAAGGCCGATTGATTGGTCAAGGGACGCATGCAGACTTGGTTGCCAACAATGCTGTTTACCGTGAAATCTATGAAACACAGAAAGGAAAGGAGGAGTAAAATGAAGACAGTTCAGTTCTTTTGGCATTATTTTAAAGTCTATAAGCTATCATTTGTAGTTGTCATTCTGATGATTGTTCTGGCGACTCTTGCCCAAGCCCTCTTTCCAGTCTTTTCTGGACAAGCAGTGACGCAGCTAGCCAATTTAGTTCAAGCTTATCAAGATGGCAATCCAGAACTTGTTTGGCAGAGTCTATCAGGAATCATGATCAATCTTGGTCTGCTGGTTTTGGTTCTATTTATCTCCAGTGTCATATACATGTGCCTCATGACGCGCGTGATTGCAGAATCGACCAACGAGATGCGCAAAGGCCTATTTGGGAAGCTTGCGCGATTGACGGTTTCATTCTTTGACCGCCGACAAGATGGAGATATCCTGTCTCGTTTTACCAGTGATTTGGATAATATCCTCCAAGCCTTTAACGAGAGCTTGATTCAGGTCATGAGCAATATTGTTTTATACATTGGTCTGATTCTTGTCATGTTTTCGAGAAGTGTGACTCTGGCTCTCATCACCATTGCCAGCACACCAGTAGCCTTCCTCATGCTGATTTTCATCGTGAAAATGGCACGCAAATACACTAACCTCCAGCAAAAAGAGGTAGGGAAACTCAACGCCTATATGGATGAGAGTATCTCAGGCCAAAAAGCTGTCATTGTTCAAGGAATTCAAGAGGATATGATGGCAGGATTTCTTAAACAAAATGAGCGCGTGCGCAAGGCAACCTTTAAAGGAAGAATGTTCTCTGGAATTCTGTTCCCTGTCATGAATGGGATGAGTCTGGTCAACACAGCTGTCGTCATCTTTGCTGGTTCAGCTGTACTTTTGAATGATAAGACTATTGAAACAAGTACAGCCCTAGGTTTGATTGTTATGTTTGCCCAATTTTCACAGCAGTATTATCAGCCTATTATTCAAGTTGCGGCTAGTTGGGGAAGTCTTCAGTTAGCCTTTACAGGGGCTGAACGGATTCAGGAAATGTTTGATGCAGAGGAAGAAATCCGACCTGAAAAGGCTCCAATCTTCACTAAGTTGCAAGAAGGTGTTGAAATCAGTCACATTGATTTTTCATATTTGCCTGATAAACCTATTTTGAAAGATGTCAGCATTTCCGCTCCGAAAGGACAGATGACCGCAGTTGTTGGGCCGACGGGTTCAGGAAAAACCACTATTATGAACCTCATCAATCGCTTTTATGATGTTGATGCTGGTGGCATTTATTTTGATGGGAAAGATATTCGTGACTATGATTTAGATAGTCTCAGAAGTAAGGTGGGAATTGTTTTGCAAGATTCCGTTCTTTTTAGCGGAACCATTCGAGACAATATCCGTTTCGGTGTGCCAGATGCCAGTCAGGAAATGGTTGAGGCAGCAGCCAAAGCAACCCATATTCATGACTATATCGAAAGCCTACCTGATAAATACGATACCCTTATAGATGATGACCAGAGCATCTTCTCAACGGGACAGAAACAATTGATTTCTATCGCTCGAACCCTGATGACAGATCCAGAAGTTCTCATTCTCGATGAAGCAACTTCAAACGTAGATACGGTGACAGAAAGCAAGATTCAGCATGCCATGGAGGCGGTTGTAGCAGGCAGAACCAGTTTCGTCATTGCTCACCGTTTGAAGACCATCCTCAATGCAGACCAGATTATTGTCCTCAAAGATGGAGAAGTTATTGAACGTGGTAATCACCATGAACTCTTAAAACTAGGTGGATTCTACTCAGAACTCTATTACAATCAATTTGTCTTTGAATAAAAAAAAAGTTGTCCTATGGGGCAGCTTTTTCTTGTCCATAAAAAATATTTATCACATCCTTAAAAAAAACATATTAGACGAAAGTCATTTTGAGTGATATGATAGGACTATCGTTATACTCAATGAAAATCAAAGAGCAAACTAGGAAGCTAGCCGCAAGCTGTACTTGAGTACGGTGAGGCGATGCTGATGTGGTTTGAATTTGATTTTCGAAGAGTATTAACATTCGAAAGGAGAGACATCATGCCTAGAACGATCGTAGGAGTTGCTGCAAATCTATGTCCCGTAGACGCAGAAGGCAAAAACATTCATTCATCTGTATCTTGTAGATTCGCAGAGAGTATTCGTCAAGTCGGTGGTCTCCCTTTAGTCATTCCTGTTGGTGATGAGTCAGTTGTACGCGATTATGTAGAAATGATTGATAAACTCATATTGACAGGTGGACAAAATGTCCATCCTCAGTTTTATGGAGAGAAAAAGACCATTGAGAGCGATGATTACAATCTGGTCCGTGATGAATTTGAATTGGCACTCTTGAAGGAAGCGCTCCGTCAGAATAAACCAATTATGGCAATCTGCCGTGGTGTTCAACTTGTCAATGTTGCCTTTGGTGGAACCCTCAATCAAGAAATCGAAGGTCACTGGCAAGGACTACCTTTCGGAACATCTCACTCTATTGAGACAGTGGAGGGAAGCGTGGTGGCTAAGCTATTTGGGAAAGAAAGTCAGGTCAACTCCGTCCATCGTCAAAGCATTAAAGATTTGGCACCTAATTTCCGTGTAACTGCTATTGATCCAAGAGATCAGACCATCGAAGCAATTGAGTCTATCGATGAGCACCGCATTATCGGTTTGCAGTGGCATCCAGAGTTTCTGGTTAATGAAGAAGATGGCAATTTAGAATTATTTGAGTATTTATTGAATGAACTGTAACGGCTGGAACATCTAGTCGTTCTTTCTTTTTATTATTTCAAAATTTTTGGAATGTGGGATTTTTACGCAAACGTTTGAATTCTGATAAAAATTGGAGAAATTCGACAAAAAAACTTGAAAAAAACGAAGGTAAGCGTTATGATAGAAAAGAAGAAATATTGGAGGAATAACATGTCACATATTAAATTTGATTATTCAAAAGTTTTAGACAAATTTGTTGCACCACATGAAGTGGAATACATGCAATCACAAGTAACAGCAGCAGATGAATTGATCCGTAAAGGAACTGGTGCTGGTAGCGATTTTTTGGGATGGTTGGACCTTCCTGAAAACTACGACCGTGAAGAATTCGACCGCATCTTGAAAGCTGCTGAGCAAATCAAATCAGACAGCGATGTTTTGGTTGTTATCGGTATCGGTGGATCTTACCTTGGTGCCAAAGCAGCAATCGACTTCTTGAATCACCATTTTGCTAACTTGCAAACAAAAGAAGAACGTAAAGCTCCACAAATCCTTTACGCAGGAAACTCAATCTCATCTACTTACCTTGCTGACTTGGTAGAGTATGTTGCAGACAAAGACTTCTCAGTAAACGTAATTTCTAAATCAGGTACAACAACTGAGCCAGCTATCGCTTTCCGTGTCTTCAAAGAACTCTTGGTTAAGAAATACGGTCAAGAAGAAGCAAACAAACGTATCTATGCAACAACTGACCGCCAAAAAGGTGCTGTTAAGGTTGAAGCAGATGCCAACGGTTGGGAAACATTTGTGGTTCCAGATGACATCGGTGGACGCTTCTCAGTATTGACAGCTGTTGGTTTGCTTCCAATCGCTGCTTCAGGAGCTGACATCAAAGCCCTTATGGAAGGTGCTAACGCAGCTCGCAAAGACTACACTTCAGATAAAATCTCTGAAAACGAAGCTTACCAATACGCAGCAGTTCGTAACATCCTTTACCGTAAAGGCTATGCAACTGAAATCTTGGTAAACTATGAGCCATCGCTTCAATACTTCTCAGAGTGGTGGAAACAATTGGCTGGTGAATCAGAAGGAAAAGACCAAAAAGGTATCTACCCAACTTCAGCCAACTTCTCAACTGACTTGCACTCACTTGGTCAATTTATCCAAGAAGGAACTCGTATCATGTTTGAAACAGTTGTCCGTGTTGACAAACCTCGTAAGAACGTGATTATCCCTACTTTGGAAGAAGATCTTGATGGACTTGGTTACCTTCAAGGAAAAGACGTTGACTTTGTAAACAAAAAAGCAACTGACGGTGTTCTTCTTGCCCACACAGATGGTGATGTACCAAACATGTACGTGACTCTTCCAGAGCAAGATGCTTTCACTCTTGGTTACACTATCTACTTCTTCGAATTGGCTATCGCTCTTTCAGGTTACTTGAATGCTATCAACCCATTTGACCAACCAGGTGTTGAAGCTTACAAACGTAACATGTTTGCCCTTCTTGGAAAACCAGGATTTGAAGAATTGAGCAAAGAACTTAACGCACGTCTATAATAGAAGAAAAGAGTGGTTTGTCCACTCTTTTTACTCTCTTTATCCATAGAAATTGGACTCAGCCAAGACTTGTGATATAATATAGAGAGCAAAAAGGCAGACGCCTAGAGACTTTATAGGAGAAACTATGTCAAAAGATATCCGCGTACGTTACGCACCAAGTCCGACAGGACTACTACACATCGGGAATGCCCGTACAGCATTGTTCAACTACTTGTATGCACGTCATCATGGTGGAACTTTTATCATTCGTATCGAAGATACTGACCGTAAACGACATGTCGAAGATGGTGAACGTTCGCAGCTTGAAAACCTTCGATGGTTAGGTATGGATTGGGATGAAAGTCCAGAAACACATGAGAATTATCGCCAGTCTGAGCGTTTGGACTTGTATCAAAAATACATCGACAAACTGTTAGCTGAAGGAAAAGCCTACAAATCTTACGTTACAGAAGAAGAGTTAGCAGCTGAACGTGAACGCCAAGAAGCAGCTGGTGAAACACCTCGATATATCAACGAATACCTTGGTATGAGTGAAGAAGAAAAAGCAGCTTACATCGCAGAACGTGAAGCAGCAGGGATCATCCCAACTGTTCGTTTGGCTGTCAATGAGTCAGGTATCTACAAGTGGCATGATATGGTCAAAGGTGATATCGAATTTGAAGGTGGCAATATCGGTGGTGACTGGGTTATCCAAAAGAAAGACGGTTACCCAACATACAACTTTGCCGTTGTCGTCGATGACCATGATATGCAAATTTCTCACGTAATCCGTGGAGACGACCACATTGCTAATACACCAAAACAGCTCATGGTTTATGAAGCACTTGGTTGGGAAGCGCCAGAGTTTGGTCACATGACCTTGATCATCAACTCTGAAACTGGGAAAAAATTGTCTAAACGTGACACCAATACCCTTCAATTTATCGAAGACTACCGTAAAAAAGGTTATTTACCAGAAGCAGTCTTTAACTTTATTGCTCTTCTTGGTTGGAACCCAGGTGGAGAAGATGAAATCTTCTCTCGTGAAGAACTCATTAAACTTTTCGATGAAAACCGCCTGAGCAAGTCTCCAGCAGCCTTTGATCAGAAGAAACTCGACTGGATGAGCAATGATTATATCAAGAATGCAGACCTAGAAACTATCTTTGAAATGGCAAAACCATTCTTAGAGGAAGCAGGCCGATTGACTGATAAGGCTGAAAAATTAGTTGAACTCTATAAACCACAAATGAAATCAGTAGATGAGATTATTCCATTGACAGATCTCTTCTTCTCAGATTTCCCAGAATTGACAGAAGCAGAGCGCGAAGTCATGGCAGGGGAAACAGTCCCAACAGTTCTTGAAGCCTTCAAAGCAAAACTCGAAGCGATGACAGATGATGAATTTGTAACAGAGAATATCTTCCCACAAATTAAAGCAGTTCAAAAAGAAACAGGTATTAAAGGGAAAAATCTTTTTATGCCTATTCGTATCGCTGTTTCAGGTGAAATGCATGGACCAGAATTACCAGATACTATCTTCTTGTTAGGCCGTGAAAAATCAATCCAGCATATTGAAAATATGTTAAAAGAAATCTCTAAATAAGAAGGGTACAATAATGGACATCTGGGAAAAGATGTACGAAGAAGCACAGAAGCTATACGATCCACACGAAGTATCTGATTTTGTTTACGCTAACCATGTTGTGGCGTCCGTAGAAGCAGAAGATGGACAAATATTTACAGGATTCTGTATGGAGGGAACCTGTGGTGTTTTCCATCTCTGCGCAGAGCGGGCAGCACTCTTCAATATGTACCAATTCTCGGGACAAACTAAGGTTAAAAAAGTATTAGCCTTTCGAGACAAACCACCTTATGGTGGAAGTTCGGGTATGCCTTGTGGCGCTTGCAGAGAGTTCCTCTTAGAGTTGAACGCTGAAAATAAAGATGCAGAATTCATGATGGACTACAATAGAAGAAAGACTGTTAAAGTTGCAGAACTAATGCCCTATTGGTGGGGAGGAGAACGTGCTTCTAAGTTTAATGAGAAATAGAAGAGTCAGTACAATTCTGGCTCTTTTTACTATAATTTGAAAAACGAATTGAAAAATTTATAAAAAGTTTAAAAAAGTAGTTGACAAAAAACAAAAAGGCTGTATAATAGTAAGAGTTGAAAATAACAACTCTGGTCCGTTGGTCAAGGGGTTAAGACACCGCCTTTTCACGGCGGTAACACGGGTTCGAATCCCGTACGGACTATGGTATGTTGCGGATGGAACACTTAATGAAAAAAAGTTTTAAAAAAACTAAAAAAAGTTTCAAAAAAGTGTTGACAAGCGAAAGCGACTGTGATATACTAATATAGTTGTCACTTGAGAGAAGTGAGTGACAAAGACCTTTGAAAACTGAACAAGACGAACCAATGTGCAGGGCACTACAACTAAGGTTGTAGTACTGAACAATGAAAAAACAATAAATCTGTCAGTGACAGAAATGAGTGAGAACTCAAACTTTTAATGAGAGTTTGATCCTGGCTCAGGACGAACGCTGGCGGCGTGCCTAATACATGCAAGTAGAACGCTGAAGGAGGAGCTTGCTTCTCCGGATGAGTTGCGAACGGGTGAGTAACGCGTAGGTAACCTGCCTGGTAGTGGGGGATAACTATTGGAAACGATAGCTAATACCGCATAATAGCAGTTGTTGCATGACAACTGTTTGAAAGGTGCAATTGCACCGCTACCAGATGGACCTGCGTTGTATTAGCTAGTTGGTGGGGTAACGGCTCACCAAGGCGACGATACATAGCCGACCTGAGAGGGTGATCGGCCACACTGGGACTGAGACACGGCCCAGACTCCTACGGGAGGCAGCAGTAGGGAATCTTCGGCAATGGACGGAAGTCTGACCGAGCAACGCCGCGTGAGTGAAGAAGGTTTTCGGATCGTAAAGCTCTGTTGTAAGAGAAGAACGAGTGTGAGAGTGGAAAGTTCACACTGTGACGGTATCTTACCAGAAAGGGACGGCTAACTACGTGCCAGCAGCCGCGGTAATACGTAGGTCCCGAGCGTTGTCCGGATTTATTGGGCGTAAAGCGAGCGCAGGCGGTTAGATAAGTCTGAAGTTAAAGGCTGTGGCTTAACCATAGTACGCTTTGGAAACTGTTTAACTTGAGTGCAAGAGGGGAGAGTGGAATTCCATGTGTAGCGGTGAAATGCGTAGATATATGGAGGAACACCGGTGGCGAAAGCGGCTCTCTGGCTTGTAACTGACGCTGAGGCTCGAAAGCGTGGGGAGCAAACAGGATTAGATACCCTGGTAGTCCACGCCGTAAACGATGAGTGCTAGGTGTTAGACCCTTTCCGGGGTTTAGTGCCGTAGCTAACGCATTAAGCACTCCGCCTGGGGAGTACGACCGCAAGGTTGAAACTCAAAGGAATTGACGGGGGCCCGCACAAGCGGTGGAGCATGTGGTTTAATTCGAAGCAACGCGAAGAACCTTACCAGGTCTTGACATCCCTCTGACCGCTCTAGAGATAGAGTTTTCCTTCGGGACAGAGGTGACAGGTGGTGCATGGTTGTCGTCAGCTCGTGTCGTGAGATGTTGGGTTAAGTCCCGCAACGAGCGCAACCCCTATTGTTAGTTGCCATCATTTAGTTGGGCACTCTAGCGAGACTGCCGGTAATAAACCGGAGGAAGGTGGGGATGACGTCAAATCATCATGCCCCTTATGACCTGGGCTACACACGTGCTACAATGGCTGGTACAACGAGTCGCAAGTCGGTGACGACAAGCTAATCTCTTAAAGCCAGTCTCAGTTCGGATTGTAGGCTGCAACTCGCCTACATGAAGTCGGAATCGCTAGTAATCGCGGATCAGCACGCCGCGGTGAATACGTTCCCGGGCCTTGTACACACCGCCCGTCACACCACGAGAGTTTGTAACACCCGAAGTCGGTGAGGTAACCGTAAGGAGCCAGCCGCCTAAGGTGGGATAGATGATTGGGGTGAAGTCGTAACAAGGTAGCCGTATCGGAAGGTGCGGCTGGATCACCTCCTTTCTAAGGAAAAGGAACTGCGCATTGGTCTTGTTTAGTCTTGAGAGGTCTTGTGGGGCCTTAGCTCAGCTGGGAGAGCGCCTGCTTTGCACGCAGGAGGTCAGCGGTTCGATCCCGCTAGGCTCCATTGGTGAGAGATCACCAAGTAATGCACATTGAAAATTGAATATCTATATCAAATAGTAACAAGAAAATAAACCGAAAACGCTGTAGTATTAATAAGAGTTTATGACTGAAAGGTCAAAAAATAAGGTTAAGTTAATAAGGGCGCACGGTGGATGCCTTGGCACTAGGAGCCGAAGAAGGACGTGACAAACGACGATATGCCTTGGGTAGCTGTAAGTAAGCGATGATCCAGGGATTTCCGAATGGGGGAACCCAACAGGTACTACCTGTTACCCGCATCTGTTAAGGATGTGAGGAGGAAGACGCAGTGAACTGAAACATCTAAGTAGCTGCAGGAAGAGAAAGCAAAAGCGATTGCCTTAGTAGCGGCGAGCGAAACGGCAGGAGGGCAAACCGAAGAGTTTACTCTTCGGGGTTGTAGGACTGCAATGTGGACTCAAAGATTATAGAAGAATGATTTGGGAAGATCAGCCAAAGAGAGTAATAGCCTCGTATTTAAAATAGTCTTTGTACCTAGCAGTATCCTGAGTACGGCGGGACACGCGAAATCCCGTCGGAATCTGGGAGGACCATCTCCCAACCCTAAATACTCCCTAGTGACCGATAGTGAACCAGTACCGTGAGGGAAAGGTGAAAAGCACCCCGGGAGGGGAGTGAAATAGAACCTGAAACCGTGTGCCTACAACAAGTTCGAGCCCGTTAATGGGTGAGAGCGTGCCTTTTGTAGAATGAACCGGCGAGTTACGTTATGATGCGAGGTTAAGTTGAAGAGACGGAGCCGTAGGGAAACCGAGTCTGAACAGGGCGAATTAGTATCATGACGTAGACCCGAAACCATGTGACCTACCCATGAGCAGGTTGAAGGTGCGGTAAGACGCACTGGAGGACCGAACCAGGGCACGTTGAAAAGTGCTTGGATGACTTGTGGGTAGCGGAGAAATTCCAAACGAACTTGGAGATAGCTGGTTCTCTCCGAAATAGCTTTAGGGCTAGCGTCGACATTAAGATTCTT